>NCDQ01000031.1 GCA_002280275.1 Caulobacter vibrioides
CTCAACGATCCCGCCGACCGGCTCTACCGCGCCGCATAGCCCATATTCATGGTTCGTTCTTCAAAGCGTGTTCTGGCGAACAAACCTTGAGGTGAGCCCGGATTGGGCCGAGCGAGGCTACGGCGCCACCTCACCTTGGATAGATGTCCAGGCAGCGCCCTGTGAGACAGTGATAGCGCTGGCGACAGTCGCGGGTCATTTCCAACGTCGGCGGCGTGGGCGCCGCCAGCAAGACGGCTCTAGCTTGATCCTATCCGATATGCAGAGCCTTATCCGCCAGCGAGACTAGGCCGGGGCATTCGCTAATCAACCTCTGAGGGAGTGCTTGCCCGCTCGCCCTGGTCAGCAGCTTCGCTCCCCGCTTCCTCCCCACGGTCGGTCGCCCTTCCGCAGTTCCGCTTCACTTCGCTCCTATGATCAACTGACGATGGGAGTTGCACCTACAAGAAAGCGCCCACGCTGGGCGCACAAACAAAAAGGGCGACCCGGTTGCCCGGATCGCTCTTCCTTCATCCGAAAGCCAAAGGCCCTGCTCGCTTTGGAGAGCGGACCTTCGGATCCCCCCCGGTTAGAACTTAGCCCTCAGCGTCACGCCGTAGGTGCGCGGCGCGCCGAGGAAGGCGTCATAGGTAATCGTGTCATTGGCCGGCACATAAGTTGCCTGGGCGGCACTGAGCCCCGACGAGCCTTGCAGGAAGGCGTTGAAGCCCACCTGGGTATATCCCTCGTCGAACAGGTTTTGCCCCCAGAGTTCGACGGTCCAGGCGTCATCCGCAGTGCCGACGCCGATGCGGGCGTTCACGACCGTGTAGGACTCTTGCAACTTCGGCGGGAACAGGTCGGAACCGCTGTTGTATTCCGACGAGTACTTGGCGCCGATGTTGAAGCGGGCCTTCAGGTTGTCGCCCACCGGACGCTCATAGGTCAGCGAACCCGAGGCCGAATATTCCGGCGCCAGCGACAGACGTTGACCAGGCAGCAGGGCCAGGGCGTTGGTCGAATCGTTCGGGATCTTCTGGTTGCCGTATTCGGTCTTGGCGTAGGTGAAGCCGCTCTGGACGGTCAGGCCGCGCACCGGGGTGAACCACAGGAAGTCGGCGTCGACGCCCTGCGAGGTTACTTCCGGGATCGAAGCCACGGCGAACGAGGTGCCCAGGAAGGTGTTCAGCTGGAAGTCGGTGAACTTCTGGTAGAAGATCGAGGCATTCAGCAGGACAGTGCGGTTGAAGAGGGTGTTCTTCAGGCCGATTTCGTAGCTGTCGACAAACTCGCCCTCGAACGAGGTGTCGTAGATCGGCACGACGCCCTGACCGCCGCTTTGCAGGCCGTTCGACGACTGGGTGCGGTCCAGGTTGAAACCGCCACCCTTATAGCCGCGCGCGTAAGAGGCGTAGCTGAACACTTCCGGCGAGAAGCGATAGGCGGCCTTGATGGTGCCCGACCATTCCTTGTCGGTGCGCTTCTGGTGGGTGCCGCGACCGTTGAACAGCGGGTTGGCCCAGGGAAGGCAGAGGTTGCCGACCACCGTTGGGGTTGCCGCTGCGCCCACGATGCCGGCGATGCGGGCCTGACCAGCGGTGGACAGGCCGATGCCGCAGCCGACGCCGCCATCGGACGTGGTCTGGTAGGTGTCCAAGTCCTTCTTGTCGATGCTGTAGCGCAGACCGGCGGTGATGCTGAAGGCGTCGGAGAACTGGTAGGTGTTGCTGGTGAACAGCGCGATGGTCTTGGCGCGCTGATTGTACTTGTCGTACAGGCCCTGGCCCGGAGTGAAGGTTGTGTTCGGCGCGCGACCGGTCAGCAGCGAGATGAAGTTGGCGATGCCGGCAGGGTTGGCGGCCGAGCGCGACAGCAGGCGGCCCAGATACTGCTCGTAGTCATTGCCATAGAGGAAGTTGGCCTTGTTATCCAGTCGCTCGTCCGCCAGGAACGTGCCGACCAGCCAATCCAGATTGCCGGTCTTGCCAGCCAGGCGCAGTTCCTGGGTGTAGGTCGTGAACTCGCTGTAGTTGGTGCCGTCCTTGTTGCGATAGGCAAGGTCAGCCGTCGAGAAATCGCTGTCCTGACCGTTGTCGGTGCGCCAGTTGCGGATGGCGGTGATCGAAGTCAGTTCGCCGATCGGCAGTTCGATATTGCCTTCCAGCGAGATGCCCTTGTCCTCGATGGACGAGGGCGCGCCACGGTTGGAATAGGCGACGCGATCATAGGGCTTGGCGGTCGCGGCCAAGGCGACGCCGCCGGCCAGGGCGTTCAGGATCGGCGCGGTCGGGCCGGTGCGGATCTGCACGGCGCCGCAGCAGTTCTCGTCGCGCTTGGTGTAGTCGCCGATAAGCTTGAAGGTGGCTTCATCATTGGGCACGAACAGGAGCTGGCCACGGATCGTGTAGAAGCCCTGGTCCTGGTCCTGGTCGCGCTTGCTGGGACCCTTGCCGGTCAGAACATCATTGTAGCCGTCGCGCTCGCGGGCGGCAACATAGAGGCGGCCGGCCAGGGTCTCGGTGCCAAACAGCGGACCGGTCACCGAGGCCGACAGGCCGTGGGCGTTGAAGTTGCCGAGGGTGGCTTCAGCAGACGCGCCGAAACCGAACTCGGGCTCCTTGGTGACGATGTTGATGACGCCGGCCGAGGTGTTCTTGCCAAACAGGGTGCCTTGCGGACCCTTCAGCACTTCGATGCGGTCCATCTCGCCCAGGTCGCCGAACGAGACGCCGTTGCGGGGACGATAGACGCCGTCGATCACGACGCCGACCGAGCTTTCCAGACCGGGGTTGTCACCGACGGTGCCGACGCCGCGCACGCGGGCGGTGGTCGAGGCTTCCGACGTGGTCGAGGTGACGGTCAGGCCGGGGGTCAGGATCGTCAGATCCTTGATGTCCTTGACGCCGGTGTCTTGCAGCAGCTTGGCGCCGACGGCGGTGACCACGACCGGCACGTCCTGCAGGTTCTGCTCGCGCTTCTGGGCGGTGACGACGATGCTGTCGACGGTCATCGTTTCGGTTTGTTGGGCCTGCGCGACGCTCGCGACGGACAGGCCGGCGAGCACGGCTGCGGACGCCGTGCCGCAAAGCACCTGGGTAATGCGCATTTCCCACCTGGTTTGTTATGCCGCGAGCGGTTGATCGCCCGCAGCTACGTTTTAGATGCATTCGAACGACTGTTCGAAATGACATCCCACGACTAAGGGCCTCTGGTGGGCAGGGCAAGAAAAAACCCTTACACGTAAAAAGATCGAAAAGGTCTGTTGCGCTGCAGCCACACGCGCCATTCTCGATCATGCAAGATGTCGCCGGGGACCTTGCCAGACTGATTTTCGGTCCATGACAATCTCACCCACTATCGCCTCCATCCGAATTTAATGGTCCTGCGTCGGCGTTAAAGTCGTCAGATTGCGCATGACGCACGCGTCGCTGGGACCGTTGCCGCTCCCCCCCATATGGCCCATCGGACGGCTCGCCCGGCACCCGGTTCCAGTAGACGAGCGCCGGAGAGGCCTTCTCGCCGTTGGTTGACCTGCTCCTGAAAAACTGGACCGGTTTGAGCTAGAGTTTTCTCGTTTTGCGGCAAGGGCCACATGGTGAGGAGCGACCATGAAGAGGTCGAAGTTCAGTGAGGCGCAGGTGTCGTTCATCCTGCGTCAGGTCGATGAGGGCGCCACGGTTGGCGAGGTCTGCCGCAAGGCGGGATTTCCGAGGCGACATTCTACGTCTGGCGCAAGAAATACGCCAGCTTGATGCCATCTGAGATGAAGCGGCTGCGCCAGCTTAAGGACGATGCAGGCGATGACGGCTTGGATCCGCCCCCGCCCACAACCGTTCTCTACGCGCCATGAATTTGCCGCCATCCGGCGCGCAATCTCCGGCTGAAGTGGTTTGAGGAGTTTATTATGATAGGCGACGTCTCGTTAAAATTGGGCAGAAGGACATTTTCCGCGCGGCTGGAATACGACAGCCTGATTGGCCGCGGCCTTCGCAGCGTTGGACGCAGGCTAGAGGCCAAGCGCGGTTTTCCATCGGCCGAGGCTACGACTGAGAAGGCTCCGACTTTTACGGTCGCGGAGACGATTGAGGACGTAACCGTCGAGGTCGACGTCCCTGGGCATGCCCTCCAGGATTTGCGCTTGGATGTTACCCCAAGGCGTTTGCGCTTGCGGGCCGGGGGCCGTCAGGGACGGTCCGGGGGTATCGGGGGTCCCATTGACTCATCTTTCGATCTTCCAGAGCCGGTCGACCCGGACAAGGTGACAGCGACGCTTGAGGACGGCATTCTAACTGTCAGCTTGGTCAAGATCGCCTGGGTGCATGGCGAAGCAAAGCGCGTCCCCGTGCGTGAGGCGTCAGTCACGCCTAAGCAAGCGGACCACGAAAGCCACCAAACCCACCCCTGAAACGACAAGGATCGCGGTTCGTCCGGGCGCGGCGACTTGGCCGCCGTTCGCGACCGTTACGATGGCGGCGGCGACCACGAGCGCCGCGACGACTACCGCGAGAGAAAGGCTTTCGCCGGCCCGCTTCACGGCGCGAGGCAAGTCCGCTAATTCTGAACTTGAGACGCGTATGACGAGGCCGTCTCGGCTGAGGCGGCCGATGCCGCGTCTTATCGCTTCTGGCCCGGTCGCCAAAATCTGATCGAGTTCCTTGAATGCACGGAAGGCGCGGGTGGCTAGGGCTTTGGGCGCAAACCTTGACGCGAAGGCCTTGACCACCACCGGCGCAATCGCGTCGACAACATCCAGCTCGGGGTCGAGCGTCCTCGCCAGTCCCTCCGCGATGCCGAGAGCCCGCAACAGGAGTAACAGGTCAGGCGGCAAGGTCAGCGCGTTGTCGCGGGCGATGGAGAGGAATTCGCCAATAGCCTCCGCAAGCCGGATCGGCCGCCCGGAGTCGGCTGCATAGCGCAGAAAGAAGCGCTCAATACCTTGCTCAAGGCCGGTCGGAGGCGGTCCGGAGCGGCCAGCCCATTCCATTAATACATCGGACACTGCGGCGACATCGGCATCCACCAGGGAGCCGAGGACCACTAGCACCTGCTCTCGCCGCTTGACCGAGAGGCGTCCGACCGAGCCGAAATCCAATAGCGCCAGACGACCGTCTGGAGTCACCAGAACATTTCCGGGATGAGGGTCAGCGTGGAACACCCCGTCCAACAGGATCATGCCCAGTAGGCCCCGGGCCGCTTCGGGCGCCAACGCACGCGCCAACGCAGGCTCCTCGTTGCGAAACATTGCGTTAGGGCTGCGACCGCGGATGCGGGTGCTGACCATGGTCCTTTCAGTGGTAAACCGCTCATGGACTATGGGCACATGGAAGACCGTCGCTCGTTTGCGCACCTCAGACTGATTACGCGCCTCGATTCGAAAATCGATCTCCTCCAGGAGAGCTTCACTCAGTTCGGAGACGACACGTACGGGCTGATGGCGACGAAGCGCCGGCGCGCGCCGCTCGACGACACGCGCTGCGGCCGCGAGCAGCCGCAGGTCCGCGCGCATGATAGCCCCGATACCGGGTCTGCGAACTTTCAAGACGACTTCTTCACCAGTCGTGAGCCGCGCGGCGTAGACCTGCGCTATTGAAGCGGCGGCGATTGGGGTGGGGAAAAATTCAGCGAAGATATCTTCGGGCGTTCCGCCAAGATCGATTGCCAGCTGTTCACGTATCTGTTCGAAGGGAACCGGAGCGACGCTATCGTGCAGCCTGCCGAGCCTTTCGGTCAACTCGGGGGGGAGCAGATCCGAGCGGGTCGCCATGATCTGCCCAAGCTTAACAAATGTGGGCCCGAGCGCCTCAAGCGCCGTAACAAAGCCCTCATATGTCGCGTCGCTCGTGTCGTCGGTAACCCCTCCGCGTAACAGCCCTAGCTTTCTGAGACCGGGCCGGGCGGCAGAAGGGGCCAACGTACGGAGCACCGTAGCAAGGCGGCGAAAGTCGTTCTGCGAGAGTGTCAGGGGCGGCATCGGATCTGCATGCCCGCATCGTTTCCGCTACGCAAGGCCAGCGAGCTCATGAACCGATCATTCTGGACGGCGTTATCTAGCCACGCGAGAAGGAGTGGAGGATATGATCAGCTTTATTGTTGGCTGCGTGGGCGCTGCAATGATTATTGCGGGCGCCGCAGGCCTCCGTATAGCGGTCCGACGGCTTAACGAATAGCGCGGCAGCGGGCACTCGGCCAGGACGAGACTTAATGACAAGCGGCCCCTTCCACTTCATCCTACGGGGCTCTCCCTCGCGCTTCAGTTAGAACCCACAAGTGGTCTCGGCAAGGATTGGGTTCAGGCGTTATTCAGCTGAGACCGTCTTCGCCTGTGACAAGTTATCTCGGCCTGAGCCCTTCGAGGCTCAGCATGCCCATGGCGGCCATGAGACGCTCTGGGGTCACGTCCTTGATCGATGGCACCCACTTGGCGAGCCAGATCAGCATGCCCAACAGCATCTGCACGACTAGCTTCGGCTCGCACGGAACGATAGATCCGTCCACAATGCCTTCCGATAGATACCGCTCAAGAACGCCGATTAGCCTGAGCGCCCATACCGATATCTCGTCGCGCTGCGCGTCTGTCAGATACGAAAGGTCGCCTAAGTATAACCAGGGACCATTTTCCGCTGCGTCGAACAATAGCTGCTGGAGGACATGTTCGAGTCGCGCCGCGCCAGAACCGCCGTTTTTATCGACGGTGATAAGCATGGCGTCGAACCGCTGCAGCGACCGCAGGTGGCAGGCGAACGCCAATGCCTGTTTGCTCGGAAAATAGTAGTAGAGCGCCGCATCGCGCAGATCGAGCGTGGCTGCGATTTCGGACATCGTAGCCAGGGCGAAGCTCTTGGCGTTGATGATCTCGATCGCGGCCCTCAAGATCGCATCGCGCTTCTTCGCTGATTTTCGGCTGTTGGACAAAGCCCTGGAACCGTTGGCCCTGCCTGACGCAACGGCATGCTCTCCCTTCACGAACCCCCCTGTCGCCTGTTAACGGCGATCAACGCAGGGCGGAGCCAGAAACGCTAGGCTGCGAGCGCCACCCTAAGAATAATCTAGCTTGTATTAAAACACCTCGGTGGCATTAAATCCGTCAACGATGGCCGACGCAACGACGTTGGTCCGATAAAAACATTGGGAGGTTCTACGTGAAGAAGAGTCACTTGCTTGGCGTTTCACTCGTCGCGCTCATCGCCAGCAGCCCCGCGCTCGCGCAGGATCAGGCACCAAATTCCACTGTCGAAGAAATCATCGTCACGGCGACCAAGCGCGAGCAGACCTTGCAGGACGTGCCGGTCTCGGTCTCGGTGACGGGCGCCCAGGCCGTCGAACGCGCCCAGGTGCGCGACCTGATCGACCTGCAGTCGCTGGTGCCTTCGCTGAAGGTTTCACAGTTCAACGCGGTCGGCCAGACCAACTTTGTCATTCGCGGCTTCGGGAACGGCAACGGCAACGACGGCATCGAAAGCTCGGTCGCGGTCTTCATCGACGGCGTCTATCGCTCGCGCTCCTCGTCGGCCTTGGACGACCTGCCGGAGATCGAGCGCATCGAGGTCCTGCGCGGCCCGCAGTCGACCCTATTCGGCAAGAACGTCTCGGCCGGCGCCATCAGCATCGTGACCAAGAAGCCGCAGTTCGATTTCGGCGGGAAGGCCGAGATCACCGTCGGCAATTTCGGTCAGCGTCAGGCCAAGGGCACCATCACCGGTCCGGTCAGCGACACCCTGGCCCTGCGTCTGTCGGGCGGCGTGAACAAGCGCGACGGCTTCGCCACCAACGTGATCACCGGCAACGACGTCAACAACCGCGATCGTTGGTCAGTCCGCGGTGACGCGCTGTGGCAGCCGACCGACCAAACCTCGGTCAGGGTCATCGCCGACTACAACAAGATCACTGAAGTGTGCTGCGCCGTCGTCTCGCTGCTGAACGGTCCCGCGACCCAGTTCATCGGCGCGCCGGCCCCGTTCGGTCTGGGCAAGCCGGTCGGAAATCCAGCCAACAAGTTTGACCGCAATGTCACCTTCACCAGCGACCCGAACAACAGCCTGGTGGGCAAGGGCCTGTCGGCGCAGGTCGACCACGACTTCGGCGGCGCGGCCCTGACCTCGATCACTGCCTATCGCAAGCAGACCAGCGAGGCCCTGCAAGACATCGACTTCACCGGCGCCGACCTGGCCAACAACGACCTGCGCAACAACATCAAGACCTTCACCCAGGAACTGCGCCTGGCCTCCAAGAGCGAGGGCCCGTTCAACTGGCTGGTAGGCGGCTTCTATCAGAACGAGAAGCTGGCCACAGGCCGTACGATCACCTTCGGCAGCGATATCCGGGGCTTTGGCGAAGGCCTGAGCGGCCAGGTGCCGGCCGCGCTGCTAGGCGCCTTGCCCGCGCCGCTGCGCCCCGCACTGACGGGTCGGTCCAACCTGTACGCCCTGGAGTTCCTGCAGAGCCTCGTCACCCCTTCAGTGATCCCCGGCCGGACCTATTTCCAGGCGGGCCAGGGCATCGACGACTACTACACGATGAAGCAAACCTCGTTCTCGCTGTTTGGCCAGGCCGACTACGAGGTGACCGACCGCTTGACCCTGACCGGCGGCCTGGCCTTCCTGAGCGACAAGAAGGACGCCGAGTCTGCGGTCGTGCTGCGTGACCCGTTCTCGGCCCTGAACCTCGCGGCCGTGCCGCAACTGGCGGCCCTGGGCCTGCCGGGCAATCTCTACAGCGCGCTGGGCGGACTGCAGTTCTACTATGCCAACACGACCAACCACGCGCCGGTCAACTTCCCCAACGCCACCGAGACCGGGAAGCTGAAGGACGACAAGGTCACCTATGCGGTGCGCGCGGCCTATGACTTCGGCGCCATCAACACCTATATCAGCTACTCTACCGGCTGGAAGGCTGGGGCGTTCAACCTGTCGTCCGACAGCCGTCCGCCGAACGCCAACGGCGTGGGTCGCACGGCGGCGCCCGAGGATGTCAGCGTCCTGGAAGCCGGCCTGAAGGCCAATTTCCCGGGCGGCTATTTCAACGTGGCCGTCTTCGACCAGGCGATCGAGGGCTTCCAGTCCAACGCCTTCACGGGTCTGGGCTATAGCCTGGTGAACGCCGGCAAGGAGTCGGTGCGCGGTTTTGAGGTCGACAGCGCCTATCGTCCGCTGCCGTGGCTGGCCCTGACCGGCGCGGTCACCTATCTGGATCCGACGTACGACAGCTTCACCGGCGCAGCCTGCGTGAACTATGACACCGTCCGCTGCCCAGTAAATCCGGCGACGGGCCTGAGGCCGAACTTCCGGGATCTGACCGGCGACAAGCCCACGGGCATTCCCAAGTGGAGCCTGTCGACCTCGGCCACCGCCAATCACAATTTCGGCAATGGCTATGCCGGCTATCTGCGGGTCGAGTACGACTACACCAGCGACACGCACCTGACCGAAACCACCCCGCCCGAGCTGTCGACCTGGAGTCAGAAAAACGTTAATGCGAGCCTGGGGCTCCTCAACGCGACGCACCAGATGGAAGCCATGCTGTGGGTTCGCAATCTGACCAAGGACGAGAGCCTGATCAGCACCTTCCCGACAGTCGCCCAGGATGGCAGCTACAGCGGTTATCCCAGCGCGCCGCGCACCTATGGCGTGACGCTGCGCAAGTCGTTCTAGTTCCTCGGCCTAGCACCGCTCGGATATCCCGGGCGGTGGACTTTCTGGCGCAAGGGCGGCTGCAGGAAGCGGTCGTGGGCGGCCAAAGATGTACATCAACGACAACGGCATGGAGCTCACCTCGACGGCCGGACGCGCGACAGACTGCTCAATGAGACCCTGTTCTCCAACTTCGAGCACGCCCGCCAGAAACTCGCTGCTTGGGCCGAAGCTGCAACAAAGTCTATTTGGTCTCTACGGGCATCTCAGGCTCGTTCGAGGTCGTCGATTGGTTCAACATCCGCCGCTCATAGAGCCTATCGGCAGAATCCCCTAGCAGGAGCCGAAGCCGCCTACCTATGCCTTGATCACGCCGTCCGCTATGGCGCATGAGTCATACCAAAACGGCAAAATCGGCGCGGTTCAGTTCTGGACGTCGCCCCGCTACCGCGGCAAAAATCAAGTGCCGTTCAGGATCGACGATGGAAAAGAAGTCTGGCTACGCCCTGATAGGTCTCTCCGCATTGACACTCTTCATCGGACTGATTGTGTTTGTAGTTTGGCTAGCTTGGTTGCCTTTCAACCGCGAATATGAGCTTTTCGACATCGTGTTCGTAGGGCCAGTGCGGGGCCTGTCGGAAGGCGGCGAGGTGCACTTCAGCGGCATCAAGGTCGGGGAGGTGAAAGACATCAAACTCGACAAGTCCGATCCAAACCGCGTGGTTGCTCGCATTCGCGTCTCGGCTGACGTTCCAATTAGGAGCACTAGCCTAGCCAGCCTGGAACCGCGAGGCATCACCGGGGTCAACTACGTCCAGATCACCGCCGGTGCTCCAGGCAGTCCGCTGCTGCTCGAGATCAACCCGCGCCGCGACATTCCTGTGATCCGAAGCCAGCGCTCAGCCATTTCCGACTTGTTGCAAGGAGGGGGCACGGTGATGTCGCGCACCATCGAGGCGCTCAACCGCGTCAACCGAGCACTCTCTGAAGAGAACGTAAAGACTTTCAACTCTGTTCTGAGCGACGGTGAAACCGTGACCGCTGAGGCCCGCGAGCGCAAGGCGATCATTGCCGACGCTCAGAGGGCGCTGCAAAGCATTGAACAGACCTCGAAGGACATTAGCTCAGTCAGCAAGTCGAGCCAAAACCTAGTCGATGGTGACGCTCAAAATACCCTGGCCAGCCTCAACAGCGCGGCTGACGAAATCAAGGCCGCTACTAAGGATGCCCGTCGCCTAGTTAGCCGGCTGCAAGGGCCGACAACCGATTTCGCGACAAACGAACTACCTCAACTGACCAGCGCCGTATTGACCCTGCAGACGACTGCAGAAAACCTAAGCAGCCTCACCAAGCAGATTAAACAAAACCCACGTGCCGTTATCTCAAAGGCACCCGCCAAACAGATGAGAGTGAAGCCTTGATTAGCCTAGCGTCGTTCACCTGATGATCCGTCACTGCTTGGACATTGATAAAGCCGACGCTTTTTACCACAAACGACTTAGGGCGATGCCGCCACAGATGCTGCCGGCGCGGCCAGAAACGCTGTCCCAGCTATACCTCGCTGCTCGCCCGCCAAGAAAAGCGCGTTCATATGGGCTTGACTGAAGTCAAGAAAGTTCTCGTCCAATTCGTCAGGTATTTCCCCCACGTCCAATTTGATGCCTTTGTCGCCTGCGGCAAGCTTGACATTCGCGATCTCAGAAAGCGTAAGCGATTTCAGCATGGTGTCGAAGCTACGAGCAACGATCTTAAGCCCGCCCACAGGCACAACAACAAATCGGGGCGAGGTCCGGCTGTTGAGCAGGATAAAGATATGCATCGCACCTGGGATAGACGCGGACCCATCAAGTAAAGCTTGCGGCGCGACAAAAAAGTTGGCCACGGTACCTCCGTCGGCGTGGAGTTCAGACACTGTGTGGCCGTCACGTTCGAACGTAAGCAAGACAGGCGGAAAAACGCCAGGGACACTAGAAGATGCAACAAGTATGTCCTGAAAGAGCAAACGCGACGCTCGATCGCTGTGCTGAGCGAGCGCTCCCATATCCCAAACCACCTGGGTTTGGGTGTCTAGGCTAGTCGTCGCGACAAAAAGTCGGCGGCCCTTTCGGTGTTCAGTCGCTACAGCCGCGACAAGGCCAGGCGTAATGCTGCTGGCGATTAGTTTTCTCAATGGTTCGGGCTTGAAGACGCCCGGTAGAAACAATGCGCCTAAGCCTCGCGATCGGAGCAGGTTATTCGAGCGGCCATCCGTGAAGGCCGCTCTAAGGGAAGTATCGAAGGGCCGTCCTGCGAAGACAAATGGAGCGATCAACGCGCCTGCACTCACGCCGGTTACAACGGAGAACTCGGGCCGGTCGCCGCGCTGGCTCCAACCAAACATAACGCCTGCACCGTAGGCTCCGTTAGCGCCACCACCCGACAGGGCGAGAAGCTGGAGTTCCGCACTAGCTTGATTGCGCTGCACGCTGGAGATTTCGCCTGAAAAACGGGCTCGGGCAACTGGCTCGCTGACATCATAGCGATAGCTTGGGCTTGCCGCGCGCAGCATCTCGATCCCATAGGGAACGCGGGGAAGCGTCTGGCAGCCCCCGAGTACGAGGGCAAACAACGCGTAAAGAACACCAATCTTTTTCATTCCGCTACCCCTTGAAGGCAGACTGCGCCTCGCCGGTCGTGCGCACGGAGGCTGGCGGCTTGCAGCCTCTCACCTGCCCGACGCCCTTCAAATAGCTTCGGCGTGCAATACCTGCGGCGATGGCTTCCTGAACTTGGCGATCGCGCTGTTCGGCGCCAGAGAGTTTCCTGATCCAACTGCGCATCGGTATGATGTCAGTGACGATGGTAGCGACGACACCATATGCGCTT
Source organism: Caulobacter vibrioides (assembly GCA_002280275.1). Classification (GTDB taxonomy): domain Bacteria; phylum Pseudomonadota; class Alphaproteobacteria; order Caulobacterales; family Caulobacteraceae; genus Caulobacter; species Caulobacter vibrioides_A. The sequence goes on from NCDQ01000031.1 coordinate 12,471, forward strand.
TTTCGATCACTGCTCTCCACAGCGCGCCCAGAGCTTCTGTCGTCGAAGTCGTCTCCGAGCACTTGGTTGAGATCTATTATTTGCTTGCGAAGCGCCGCACAACTACGCAAGCCTGATCGCGCGTAAGGATTGATTACCGCCTGCAATAGGATTGGAGGAATGTCGGTTTTGATGAGGTTTACATCCCTTAGGGGCGTCGTCACCGCTCCCCTAAGGCTGTCACGGCTTTCTTCGGGAGACGTAAGCGGACGTTGACTCTCAGCTCGGCTCTTTGAACTCGGGTCAGAGGCCTCTAATTGCGCCTGGGCAACGGAAGGGCTGGGCAGGGCCACCATCTGACCAATTAACAGCGAGGCAACAATCGATAGCGAAGCGGGCATTGAGTCCTCGTTCAAACATCGCGCGGCGTTTGTGAACACGCGTCAACGCAACGAAACGAGCCTGGTGAAGCTTGGTTCCAGACGAAGAAACTCGGCTATGGCCACGCAAGACGAAGTCTACTCGCTCGCACGAAGCACATCACACAAGACGACCGAGACGTGATGGTGCCAGCCAGGAAACCGGCGGCCTTCATACGAGGTTCGCCGTCCTGCGCATATCCAGGACGTCGCCTTATCTCTGGGCTATCCTCATTCCAGCACCGGCGCTCTACTACGCAGCCTCACCGACCTTGGCTACCTAGAATATTCCATAGAAGACAAGACTTTCTTCCCGTCCATCCGGGTTTCACTCCTCGGTAACTGGGTGGGGGATGAGACTCTGTCGTTACGACTTATCCAACAACAGATGCGCGAAATTGCCGAGGCAACTCAAATGACAGTTGTGCTGGGCGCTCGTAGCGGCGGCTATTGCCATTATGTGCGCGCGATCCAAGGCACAACTCCGGTCCGGTACCACCTTAAGGCGGGAACTCGACTATGCCTTGCAAGATCGACCGTGGGAAGTGCGCTGCTTTCGATGGAGACCACGGATCGCCAACCGCGGTTAATAGCTCAGGCGCTTTCGGTCTGGGACAGCGACGAGGGCGCACCCCGTCCGGAGAAACTCGCAGCAGATCTGGCCCTCGTCGCCGCGCGCGGGTACGCTTTCAACTCCGGACTGGTCAACGCCCAAGCGGCGATGTTGGCGATCCCTCTCGCTATCAGGACTCAAACGCGGCCTCTAGCGATAGGCTTAGCCGCCCCAAAGAACCTCTTCCGCGGCCGCCGCCCCGAACTGATCCGGATTTTGCGAGAAGCCCTCGGGCGCCTTGCCGACCAGACCCATCACCAAATAGATAAATCCAGGTAACGTTTCCGAAAATCCTTTTTGCAGAATTCCAATTCCGACTAAAATATTAGCAAAACTACAAATTTATGCTCTAATTGTATGAAAACAGGCCAACTTGGCGAAGCTCGCTCCTGGCCCAGGCCCAAGCGTCCTATTTGTCGCGCCACCGCGCCAACACCGCCGGATCGAACTGCCCGGCGAAGATACCCCTGCCGCAAAGCACCGCCTTACACCGAAATCACCTAACCTGCACCCGCAGCGTCACGGATTCCGGCGGTCTGGAGGTCGAATGGGCGGCGGATGTAGCGGCTGTAAACGCGGTGACTCACGGCACCGCAGCTGGGACATCGACTTGTCGAGGCCCCGCCCCAGGATGAGCGCATGGGCGGAGAAAGGGCCGACGACAGCAAAAGCCGACGAGGAAAAAAGACTGGATTGCGAAAAGGCGCTTGGCCATGGCCCTGATCGGAGCGTGAACCTAAAGCAGTCACCCAGCATACTTGACGAAAATGATTGATATCCAATATGGACGCGAGATCCGACATAATCTTTGAACGCCGCTTAACATTCAAAGCCCACATAGTCGGTACTCGGTGGGATTGAAAATACTGAGACTATCTCACAAATATAGAGGAATGTAACATATTTACCGGCCCGGCTTACCGGATTGAACCACTATAAGGTGGATAGTTACCTACGCCGATTTTGTCAGTAAAGGCCCCGCTCGCGCGGGCTTCCAACCGAACCTAGCTCGCAACGGATTGCACCACGAACCCCGCCGGGCCACAAAATTCTTGCCGCGCTTTTCAACACATATGTGTTTTTAGATTCTATATACATGCTACGCATGAAGGGTGAAGTCGTGGGAACCACATATGAATAGACCTACCCCAGTCGCTTTCAAAACAAGCGACGGCATAGTCCTCGCTGCCGACCGTTATGGTGCTAGAGGCCGCGGCTCTGTGATCCTAGCGCACGGCGGCGGCCAGACCCGCCATGCGTGGGCAAAGACCGCGTCGGCGCTCGCGGATCGAGAGTGGGAAGTTATCGCGCTCGATCTGCGCGGCCACGGTGACAGTGGCTGGTCGCCAACAGGCGATTATAGGATTCACCGCTTCGCTGAGGATCTCGTAGATGTAGTGGGGACGATGCCTGGGCGTACGGCGATTATCGGCGCATCTCTCGGGGGCCTTGCCGGACTCTACGCGGAGGCCGAGGTCGCGCCTGGGAGTTTCAGCTCAATCACTCTTGTCGACATCGTTCCGAGCATGGACTCGGACGGAGCCGCCAAAGTAATGGAGTTCATGGGAGCACATGTCGCGCAAGGTTTTGGCAGCCTTGAAGAAGCCGCTGCGGTTATCGCGGCTTATCTGCCTCACCGTCCGCGACCAAAGGATCTATCTGGACTTGCCAAAAACCTGCGGCAATGTGATGATGGACGACTGCGCTGGCACTGGGATCCCGGCTTTGTATCCGGCGTCCATCGCGGACGAACCGCGCAGGATACCGACGCATTCCAAGCCCGGCTACCCGGGTTAACGCTTCCGGTGCACCTTATCAGGGGCAGGCTGAGCGAATTGGTATCTCTCGAAGCGGCGGAAAACTTCGTAGCCCTACTGCCGAATGCAAAGTTCACCGATGTCGCAGGCGCGTCCCACATGGTGGCGGGGGACCGCAACGACGCGTTTCTCAACGCTGCTGTCGAGTTTCTAGAAAGCCTGGACCACCAACCCTAGAACGGAATTTATAATTCCGGAGATAGTACAAACTAAACATCTTCAACCCCAGAAATCGAAATATAACTTTTAATAAAACACTTGCTAAATTTATCTTAACTAACCCTGCCGAGATAATTCCCGCCGATCATTTTGTGATCGTGACCCGTTACTATCCATTTTAGGCATTGCGGGAAATAGATGTACCGCCATAATATTATATATGGGAAAATATCGATCGTTTAAGCGAATGCATAGTTGATATGCGCGATATTTTATTTTATCCTGGGGAAGAGGCGCAAGGCACAACCTTCCCGCCTCCCTCGGCCGTGCCCTAGTGCTTACCTCCTGGGCGCGGTATACTTAGGCGGCGCAGCAACCAACTGCGCCGCCTTTTTACACTTAATGCAGCAAGCGTTAGAATGTTGGATTGATTCCATTTTTTGGTGGACATTGCGGCGAGTACGATGACCTTGTCTGCGGCGCTCAAGACGAAAGGTTTGCGCTACTGGTTATGATCGGCGACAAGGCGATTGATGGAGCGCCGCCGATCCCTACGGCGCGCTGACGGTCGGAGGGGTCGCCCAACAGATCCAGCGGTTTGATCCGGACGAGCGACACCTTCGGGTCCGGCCGGTTCATGAGGTCGATGACTGCCGAGAGGATTGCCTCGCGCTTGGCGCCGATCATCTAGCCGGAACCGGGCTTATACCTTCGTCGCCCGCGAGGCCTCGCCCCCCGAAGCCGAACCGGATCCTGTCAGGGATCGCCCCGCGACGCGGCTCAAAGCACGATGAAGAACGAACGTCGGCGCGAGGGCCGCAGCGAAGACCATAGCCGTGATCAGGAACCCGTCTCGGTAGGCGGCCGCCGCCGCCTGGTAGTAAACTCCTTGCCCCAGCAACCAGCCGGCGGCCGGGAGTTGCTCCAAAGGCCCGAGTCCCATCGCGTGGACGGTTCGCGCGGCTTCCATGAGATAGTTGAGGGCGGCGCGACAATTGTTAGCTGGGCAACGCTAAGGTCGAACGGAAGCAGAACAGGATCATCAGGCGGCGCCGCGCACGCGGTTGCCAAGTGTCAG
>NCDQ01000032.1 GCA_002280275.1 Caulobacter vibrioides
AAGGCCCACGCACGGCTGGTCGAGGCCCTGGGCGCGGACTCGCTCTATCACCGGGCGTCGGAGCCGGGGCTGTTCGAGGCGCTGGGCGATCTCTTCCGCCGCGTTCGCCAGAAGAACGCCGAGGCCCAGAACCAGCCCGCGCATTAAGCGGCGGTTGAGGCCTCTTCGCTAAGACGGATCCGTTTCATACGGAGACCGCAGGGCGTGAGCGTCGCGCAGCCAGGGTTTGATCTCGCCGCCGCCGGTCACCGACTGGTCGCGCCGCTGCTCGACACGCTGCTGCCGCTGGGCTCGACCTTCTCGCTGGTTTCGCTGACCTGCGCGCTGCTGATCGCCGCAGGCCATGTGGTCTCAAGCCGCCGCGCGCGGGGCCGCCGGACCTCGGCGCGGCTGTTGGTCCGGGCGCTGTTTCCCCGCCGGATCTGGCTGACGGCGTCGAGTCGCCTGGATCTCGTCTTCTTCGTCTTCAACGTCTGGTGCGCGGGTCTCTTGCTGGGAGCAGCGCTGTTGTCGGGCCAGGCGATCACCAAGGCGTTGTCGGCATCGCTGGGAGCGAGCTTCGGCGAAGGGCCCCTTGCAGCCACGCCATGGCCGATCGTGGCGGTGGCGGGCACGCTCGCGGGCTTCCTGGCCTACGAGCTAGGCTACTGGGTCGATCACTGGCTGAGCCACAAGGTCAAGTTCCTGTGGGCCTTCCACAAGGTTCACCATACGGCCGAGGTGCTGACGCCGCTGACGGTCTATCGCGTCCACCCCATCGAGAGCCTGAAGTTCGCCAATATCGCGGCCTTGGCCACCGGCGGGACCGGGGGCGTCCTGGCTTGGGCGTTCGGTTCGGCCTGGCATACGCCGCTGATCTTCGGTCAGAACGCCATCTTCCTGGTGTTCGCGATGAGCGTTATCCATCTGCAGCACTCGCACGCCTGGATGACGTTCCGGCCGTTTGGAAAGTGGCTGCTCAGCCCGGCGCATCACCAGATCCACCACTCGGCCGACCCCGCCCATTTCGGCAAGAACCTGGGCAGCTGCCTGGCCGTCTGGGACCGGCTGTTCGGCACATTGCACGTCCCCGACCAGCGTCCTGCGGCGCTGACGTTCGGCGCGGTGTCGACCGATCCCCATAGCCTCACGGGTGGGTTCGCGACGCCGTTCGTGGAGGCCTTCAAGGGCGAGCCGGCGCCGAGATCTGTTCCGTTGGCCGCGGAGTAGGGATCAGTCCGCGCCCTCTTGTTGCGCCCGCTCGCGCAGTTCTTCATCGAGGCTCGCGGTGTCCCAGGCGCCGCCCGCGTCGCCCGGACGCATGCGGTGAAGGTCTGCGTTCAGCAGCCGGTCCATGGTTTGGGCCGCGTCGCGCGAGGCCAGCATGTAGGCCTCTTCCTGGCCCCACATCGGTCGCAGCTCTTCGAACATCCGGCGGTCGTGGCGGCGGAAGAAGGCGGCGGCGCGATGGGCGCGGTGGGCGCGGAAGCCCAGCTTCTGAAGCGCGGTCGAGCCTAGAGCCAGGGCGGACTCGAACGTCTCGCGCTCCACCGCGTCCGCGCCGTTCGAGAGCAGGTCGTAGGCGTGACGGCGGTCCCAGGCGCGGGCCAGGATGGTCAAGTTCGGGAAGGCCTTGCGGGCGGTCTCGACCAGCTCGACGGTCTTTTCCCGGTCGTCGAGGGCGACGATCAGCATCCGCGCGCGATCGGCGCCGGCCTGGCGCAGCAGGTCCAGACGCGTGGCGTCGCCATAGTGCACCCGGCGGCCAAAACGCTGCAGAAGCTCGATCTGCTCGATGTCGCTATCCAGAACCGTCGACTTGAAGCCGTTGGCTGACAGCAGACGGCCGGTCACCTGACCGAACCGGCCAAACCCAGCGATGATGATGTCCGGCTCGCCCTCGTCGAAGTCGCCGGTGTCCGGTGTAACATCGGGGATCGCGGCGTCCATCAGGGCCGCGACCCGCTCATAGAGGATCATGGCCACCGGCGTCAGGGCCATCGAGACGGCGATGGCGGCGGTCAGCAGCGCCGCCAGCTGCGCGCCGATCACGCCGGCGCCGACGGTGAAGGTCAGCAGGACGAAGGCGAACTCGCCGCCCTGGGCCAGGGCGGTGGCGACGGCCAGGGCGCCGCGCTTGTGCGCGCCGAACAGGCGGGCGATGCCGTACATGACCAGGAACTTCAGCACCATCAGGCCCAGGACCAGACCCACTAGGGTCAAGGGCTGGCGCGCCACCAGCGGCAGGTCGACGCCGGCGCCGACGGTCATGAAGAAAAGACCCAGCAACAGGCCTCGGAAGGGCTCGATATCGGTCTCGAGTTCACGGCGGAACTCGCTCTCGGCCAGCACGACGCCCGCCAGGAAGGCGCCCAGCGCGGGCGAGAGGCCGACCGTCTGCATCAGACTGGCCACGGCCACCACGATCAGCAGCGCCGAGGCGGTGAAGATCTCGCGCAGGCGCGCCTTGGCGATGAAGCGGAACAGCGGGCGGACCAGATAGCGGCCGCCGCCGACCACGGCCGCTACGGCCGCGAGCACCGACAGGGTCTGGGCCCAGACCGGCAGATGCGAGACGAGGCTCGCGCCATGGCCGCCGGCTTCGGCCGCGTGCTGCGGGGCGCCGATCGCGAGCAGGGGCAGGAGGGCGAACAGCGGGATGACCGCCAGGTCCTGCAACAGCAGCACCCCGAAGGCCGCACGGCCGACCGGGCCTTGGCGCAAGCCTTTCTCGTCCAGGGTCTGGAGCACGATGGCGGTGGAGGACATGGCCAGAACCAGGCCCACCGCCAACGCTGTCTGCCACGGCAAGCCGAAGGCGAGCGCGGCGGCGGCGATGATCAGCGCCGTGCCGACCACCTGGGCGCCGCCCAGGCCGAAGATCGCCTTGCGCATGTCCCACAGCGTCGAGGGCTGCACCTCAAGGCCGATCAGGAACAGCAGGATGACGACGCCGAACTCGGCGAACTTCATCACGTCGGCCTGGTCGCCCACCAGCGACAGGGCGAACGGTCCGATCAGCACGCCGGCGATCAGGTAGCCCAGCACCGAGCCAAGCCCCAGGCGCTTGGCGATCGGCACCGAGACGACGGCGGCGCCTAGATAGACAAGGGTCTGGGTCAGGATGTTTTCCACGGCTCAGGCCTCCGTCTTGGTCGGCAGCAGCGAGGCGACGCGGGCGCGGTAGCGCTCGGCCTCGGCCTTCAGCGCCGCATCGTCCTTGACCGCCGCGCCATGCACCACGAAGGGCGTCTCCCATTCCATGCCGCAAAGGTGAGCGGTCTGCTCTAGCGGGCGCAGGAACTCGTCCATCGAGAACCGGTTGTAGCCGTGGGCGTGATAGGCCTTGGCGCTGGCGCCGGTGGTGCAGGCCACGAACAGTTTCTTGCCCTTCAGCGCCTCGCCGCCTTCGCCGTAGGCGAAGCCATGCAGCCAGACGAGATCCAGCCACTCCTTCATCAGCGCAGGGGTCGAGTACCAGTAGAGCGGGAACTGCAGCGCTACGACGTTGTGGGCGGTCAGGGCGGCTTGCTCGGCCTCAATGTCGATCACGAAGTCGGGATAGGTCTCGTAGAGGTCCTTGAACGTGACGCCGGAAAGGCCCTTGGCCGTCTTGGCCAGGGTCCGATTGGCGCGAGACCGTTCAAGCGCCGGATGGGCCAGCACCAAAAGCACCCCCGAGGTGGCGGGCGTCATCTCGCCGGTGCTAGCGTTCGTCATCAAGCAGCCCTTTGGGAAAATAATTCATCAAGGGTTGAATTTATTCGCGGCTCGGGCGACACGCTGCGCCCAGCGCCAGACGTATAAGTCTGGGAACAGGGAGACACCATGGTCGACAAGGTGAAGAAGGACGCCGTCGAAGCCCTTGCCGGGCTTTTGTTCGACGGCATGACCATCATGGCCGGCGGGTTCGGCCTCTGCGGCATCCCGGAGAACCTGATCGCGGCGATCCGCGAGGCGGGAACCAAGGACCTCACGGTCATCTCCAACAACTGCGGCGTCGACGGCTTTGGCCTCGGAATCCTGCTCGAGAACCGCCAGATCAAGAAAATGGTCTCGTCCTATGTGGGCGAGAACAAGCTGTTCGAACAGCTCTACCTGTCGGGCGAGCTGGAGCTGGAATTCAATCCGCAAGGCACCCTGGCCGAGCGCATCCGGGCCGGCGGCGCGGGCATTCCTGCCTTCTTCACGCGCACCGGCTATGGCACCCTGGTGGCCGAGGGCAAGGAGACCCGCGAGTTCGACGGCGAGATGTACGTGATGGAGCGGGGCCTGACCGCCGACCTCGCGATCGTCAAGGCCTGGAAGGCCGACGCCGAGGGCAACCTGATCTATCGAAAGACCGCTCGGAACTTCAATCCGATGATGGCCACGGCGGGCAAGAAGACCGTCGTCGAGGTCGAAGAGCTGGTCGCGATCGGCGATCTGGACAAGGACGCGATCCACACGCCCGGCATCTATGTCGACCACATCGTCGCCGGCGCGAAGTTCGAGAAGCGCATCGAGCGCGTGACCACCCGCCAAAAGGAAACCGCGTAATGGCCTGGACCCGCGATGAGATGGCGGCCCGCGCCGCCAAGGAGCTGCAGGACGGCTTCTATGTGAACCTCGGCATCGGCATCCCGACCCTCGTGGCCAACTACATCCCTGAAGGCATGCATGTGACGCTGCAGAGCGAGAACGGCATGCTGGGCATGGGTCCCTTCCCCTATGAGGGCGAGGAGGACGCCGACCTGATCAACGCCGGCAAGCAGACGATCACCGAGCTGGACTCCAGTTCGTATTTCTCGTCGGCCGACAGCTTCGCGATGATCCGGGGCGGCCATATCGCCCTGTCGATCCTGGGCGGCATGCAGGTGGCGCAGAACGGCGATCTGGCCAACTGGATGGTGCCGGGCAAGATGGTCAAGGGCATGGGCGGGGCCATGGACCTGGTGGCCGGCGTCAAGCGCGTCGTCGTGGTCATGGACCACTGCGAGAAGTCGGGCGCGCCCAAGCTGCTCAAGCAGTGCTCGCTGCCCCTGACCGGCGCCGGGGTCGTCGACCTCTTGATCACCGAACTGGGGGTCTTCGAGATCAATCGCGGCAAGACGCCGGTGAAGCTGATCGAGCTGGCCCCGGGTGTCACCGTCGACGAGGTCAAGGCCAAGACCGAGGCGGCGTTCGAGGTGGCGGTCTAGTCACCGCGCCAGCCCGTTCGGGTGCTCCAGCGTGAGCGCCCCATAGCGCGCCGTCGCCTTGCCATAGGCGGCGGCGATCGCGTTGAAGGCCGCCGCCTTATCGCGGGCGCGCCTTCGGTTTCGGCGGCAGGCCGGTTACGGGATCGCGTGGCAAGGGCGCGAACCCTTCGGCGATGAATAGGTCGACGCGCCGCGACCGTGTCTTGTCCAGCCGCACGCGCGCGATCTGAAGTCCGGACACGGCCTTGAAGTCCTGCTCGATCTCGGGGCGATAACCGCCTTCTAGGCTGACGATCAGGGCGCGGCGGCCATAGTCGGCGTCCAGCGGGGTCTCGGTTTCGGCCTGGTTCTGAGCGTAGGCTTCGTGCACCCACATGCGCAGCGGCGGCGCGCCGGGTTGGCCGAAATAGTCGCGGCCGTAGTAGGCGGCGGCGTTATAGACAAAGCGGTCATCCATGGCCACGGCGCTCAAGGGACCGCGCAGCGCCTGTTCTTCCCGCACCCGCGCGATGACCGCCTCGATCGTCTGGTCCCAGCCCCGCACCCGCTTGAAACCGTTGGAAAGGCCCGTGGCGTCGGCGACCTTGGGGTTGACCATGCACGCGACGAAGAAGACGGCGAACAGAGCCTGCAAGGCCAGGCCCCCGATCAGCCAGCGACGGGCGTTCCACCGCACCAGCCAGCCTGCGGCCAGGACCGATCCGGCCACAAAGGCCGCCCCCGCCCAGTTGGCGTTGGCGCGCGAGACGAACGCCTCGCCCGCGACCACGATCAGCGGCGGCAGGGCGAAGCACAGCAACAAAAGGTCCGGTGATTGCAGCTTCTTCTTCACGCCCAGCCCGATCGCGCCGCCGATCAGCACCGCGAAGGGAACCGGGCCGAACACGCCGAACTGCGAGCCGACGAACTCGATCAGCTCACGGAAGTTGAACAGTTGCTGGGCGTTCCAGTTGGCGTTCGCCGCGGTGTGCTTGACGGTGGAGAACTGGTTGGCGGCGTTCCAGACAAGGTTCGGCGCGAGAACCAGGGCGAACGCGACGAGGAACAGGCCGGCGATGGCGGGCGACCAGCGCCGCCGGCCCTCGGCCGAGACCGCGAAGTGGAGCGCCAGGCCGCCAAGCGCGTAGACCGCCGCGTATTTCGACAGGAAGGCCATGCCTAGCGCCGCGCCCATGCCGGCCGCGAGCGCGTAGCGGCGACCAGCCTGAGCGTCCGACAGGCTCACATAGGCCCAGATCGTCAGGGACAGGAAGAACAGCAGCGGCGCGTCGGTCGCGATCAGGCCCGACGACAACACGACCCCCGGCATGAAGCTGTAGATCGCCGCCGCCGCGAGTCCCGCCCAAGCGCCGTAAAGGCGGAGCGCAAACCTGTGGATCACCAGCGCGGTGGCGCCATGCAAGAACGGCGCGGACAGCCGCACCCAGCCCTCGGCGTCGCCTCCGATTTGCGTGGTCAGCCAGATCAGCCAGGCGATCATCGGCGGTTTGGAAAAGTAGCCGAACGCCAGCTCGCGCGACCAAAGCCAGTACTGCGCTTCGTCGGGATAGAGCTCCAGAGGGGTGGCGAAGAGCGCTATTAGCCTGATGGCCGTCAGCGTACCGACCATCAAAAGCGTCGCCCGCCAGGCGCGGCTCTCGATCGAAGGTGGCGAAGCGTTGATAGCGGTCTGCATGACGCCTGATTAGCCAAGTAAAAAAAATCTGACCACTTCTTCCGCGTTTCCGGGCGTTTGTGACACTTTGCGCCCCGCCGTGGCCTTTCCGTCACCAAACCTTCTAAAACTTCCGATACACGGCGCCAAAGGCACGAAACCATGCGACCCAACGCAAGCGTGTCTATGAATGAGGGGATCCTTCACATGAACATGAAACATTTCGCCCTGGCGACGACCGCCCTGGTCGGCGGCATGATGCTCGCCGGCGCTGCTTCGGCCCAGTCGACCGCCTCGCAGGCCTCCGAAGTCGACATGGTCGTCGTCACCGCCGCGACCGGCCCGAAGGCCGTCGCCGGCCTGGTCGCCGAAACCGCGCCGAAGTCGAAGTCGACCATCACCCAGGACTACATCGACAAGCAGCAAGCTGGTCAAACGATCCTGGACACGCTGAACCTGACCCCCGGTCTGTCGTTCACCAACAGCGACCCCTACGGTTCGTCGGGCGGTAACGTCCGTCTGCGCGGCTTCGACGGCAACCGCATCTCGCTGACCTTCGACGGCATCCCGTTGAACGACACCGGCAACTACGCCATCTACACCAACCAGCAGTTGGACGGCGAACTGATCAGCCGCGCTTCGGTCAACATGGGCACGACCGACGTCGACAGCCCGACCGCCTCGGCCGTCGGCGGCACGATCAACTACGTGACCCGTGTTCCGTCGAACACCTTCGGCGGCCTGGCCCGGGTCTCGGTCGGCAGCAACAACTACAAGCGCGTGTTTGGCATGCTGGACTCGGGCGAGTTCGGCCCGTGGGGCACCAAGGCTTTCGCCTCGGTCTCGTATCAGAACTACGACAAGTTCAAGGGCCCGGGCGAGCTGGAGAAGAAGCAGTTCAACGCCCGTATCTACCAGGCGCTGGGCAACGGCGACTTCATGAGCCTGGCCTTCCACTACAACCGTAACCGCAACAACAACATCGGCACCGGCACGCTGGCTCAATGGCGCACCCTGGGCCGCGAGTACGATTTCGCCGAAACCTGCGTTCCGTCGAACAACATTCCCGGCAACTGCTCGGGCTTCTTCGGCCGTCAAGTCAACCCGTCGAACACGGGCAACATCCGCGGTCAGTTCCTGCACCACATCACGGATAACCTGCGCTTCACCTTCGACCCCTCGTTCCAGTACGTTCTGGCCGACGGCGGCACCCAACTGGGCACGATCCGGGAAGACGATGGCCGCGTGAAGGGCACCAGCTCGGTCGGTAAGGACCTGAACGGTGACGGCGACACCGCCGACACCGTGGCCTTCTTCACGCCGTCGGTGACCAACACCCGTCGCTACGGCGTCACCTCCTCGTTGATCTGGGACGTCAACGACCAGCACCGCGTCCGCGTCGCCTACACCGGCGACTTCGGCCGTCACCGTCAGACGGGTGAGTACACCCGCCTGAACGCCGATGGCACGACCACCAACGTGTTCGGTGGCAAGGACGGTCATGGCGAGAAGGTCTTCGGCTCGGACGGCAGCTTCCTGCGCGCCCGTGACCGCTTCTCGATCGCCAACCTGAACCAGGTCGCTTTCGAGTATCGCGGCGAGTTCATGCAAGAGCGACTGACGGTCGTCGCGGGTCTGCGCGCGCCGTACTTCAAGCGTGAGCTGAACCAGTACTGCTACTCGCAGGACGGCTCGTCCAACGTGCGCTGTACGACGGAAGCGCCGAACGCCACCCTGGCGAACGGCAACGTGACCTTCGCGGGCTCGTCGACCCAGTACATCAAGCCGTACACGACCGAAAAGAAGTACGACGACGTGCTGCCGAACATCGGCGCCAACTTCAAGGTCGCAGATCACCACTACGTCTACGCCAGCTACGCCGAAGGTCTCTCGGCTCCGCGTACGGACAGCCTGTATACCGTGAAGCGCCTGGCCGACGGCACCGTCGCCAACCCCGGCGTGGAGCCTGAAACCACCCAGGCCTTCGATATCGGCTACCGCTTCCAACTGCCGGACGTGGTCGCTCAGGTGGCGCTGTGGACCAACAAGTTCCAGAACCGTATCGTCAGCGCCTATGACGAGGACCTGGGCATCAGCGTCGACCGTAACGTCGGTGACGCCAAGGGCTACGGCCTGGACGCCAACGCGTCGTGGAACCTGGAAGAGTACCTGACCGTCTTCGGTTCGTTCTCGTACAACCACAGCACGCTGAGCAGCGATCTGCGCCTCAATGCGGCCGGCAACATGCTGCCGACCAAGGGCAAGTTCTTTGTCGAAACGCCGGAAATCACCTTCGGCGGCGGCTTCGACTGGGACGTGACCGAGGCTCTGCGCCTGACCATGGACCTGAAGCACACCGGCGAGCGCTGGTCGACCGACGTCAACGACGAGAAGGCTCCGGCCTACACGGTCGTCAACGCCAGCCTGCGCTACGATCTGCCGATCTTCGGCGACAAGGGCTCGTACGTTCAGCTGAACGTGAAGAACCTGTTCGACGAAGAGTTCTTCGGCAACATCTCGTCGCGTTCGACCGCTGTTGGCGTCCCGGGTTCGTCGGCTTCGTCGCCGACCTACGCGATCGGCTATCCGCGCACGTACCAAGTCACGCTGAGCACCCGCTTCTAAGCGCGCTTCAGTCGACTTGAAGGAGAAGGGCGGCCCGTCTGGGCCGCCCTTTTTCTTTGTCGTATTCGTTTGCTAATGAGGCCTGGCTTGACCCCGGCGTCGTGAGGGGCCATCTGCGCCCCCTCGTTTTCCCCCGATCGATTTCATTGGGCTTGTCGAATGACCGTCACCGTTCCCGCCGAGTGGGCTCCGCACCGCGCCATGTGGGTGGGTTTCCCCAGCCACGCCGAGCTTTGGCAGGAGGACCTGGAGCAAGCTCAGCAGGAGGTCGCTGACCTCGCCCGCGCCCTGGCCGGCCCGGGCGGCGAGCGCGTGCGCCTGATGGTGGTCGGCGATGAGGCCGAGGCCGCCGCCCGCGCCCTGCTGTCCGACACCACGGTCGAGATCGTCCGGGGTCAGTTCGGCGACATCTGGCTGCGCGACACGGGGCCGATCTTCATCGACGACGCTGGCAAGGCCGTGGCGGCCGGCTTCCAGTTCAACGGCTGGGGCGGCAAGTACAGCCTCGAAGGCGACGACGTCGTCGCCGAACAGATCGCCGCCGCCTCGGGTGCGCCGCTGGTCCGCAACGACTTCATTTTGGAAGGCGGCGCGCTGGATCACGACGGCAACGGTACGATCCTGACGACGCGCCAGTGCCTCTTGAACGACAACCGCAACGCCGGCTGGGACGAGGCCACGGCGAATGCGGCCCTGACCCAGGCGCTGGGCGCCAAGAAGGTGCTGTGGCTCGGCAAGGGCCTGAAGAACGACCACACCGACGGTCACGTCGACAATCTCGCCCGCTTCGTGGCGCCGGGCGTTGTGGCCTGTCCGATGGCCTATGGCCTGGATGATCCGAATGCGGACATCTATGGCGACGCCGCCAAGATGCTGGCCGGCATGACCGACAGCCGCGGCTCGCCGCTGCAGGTCGTCCGCATCCCATCACCCGGCAAGCTGCTGGATGAGGACGGGGAGCCGATCCCGGCCTCGCACATGAACTTCCTGATCGCCAATGAGGCGGTGATCGTGCCGATCTACGCCGAGGAGTCGGGCGCGTTCGCCGTCGAGGTGATCAAGGGTCTGTTCCCGGAGCGTCAAGTCATTGGCCTGCCGTCGACCGCGATCTTGACGGGCGGCGGCTCGTTCCACTGCATCAGCCAACAAGAGCCGGAGACCGCCTGATGGCCCGTACGCTCAGCGTCGCCGCGATCCAGACCTCGTACGGCATGGATCTGCAGGCCAACATCAAGAAGACCGAAGCCTTCATCCGCGAGGCCGCGTCCAAGGGCGCGCAGGTCATCCTGCCGTCGGAACTGTTCCAGGGGCCGTACTTCTGCGTCGCCCAGGAAGAGCGCTGGTTCGCCGAAGCCCATCCCTGGCGCGAGCACCCGGTCGTCAGGTCCATCGCGCCCCTGGCCGGCGAGCTGGGCGTGGTGATCCCGATCTCGATCTTCGAGCGCGAGGGCCCGCACTATTTCAACAGCCTGGTGATGGCCGACGCCGATGGCTCGCTGATGGGCGTCTATCGCAAGAGCCATATCCCCGATGGTCCGGGCTATATGGAGAAGTACTACTTCCGGCCTGGCGACACCGGCTTCAAGGTCTGGGACACCCGCTTTGGCCGCATCGGCGTGGGCATCTGCTGGGACCAGTGGTACCCCGAATGCGCCCGCGCCATGGCCCTCATGGGCGCCGAGGCCCTGTTCTATCCGACCGCCATCGGCAGCGAGCCGCATGACGCGAGCCTGGACACCGCTCTGCCCTGGCGGCGCGCCATGCAGGGTCATGCCGTCAGCAATGTCATCCCGGTGATCGGCGCCAACCGGATCGGTTTCGAGCCGTGGGATGGCTATCCGAACGGCGGCCAGACCTTCTATGGCTCGTCGTTCGTCGCCGACCATCGCGGCGATCTGGTCAGCGAACTGGGCCGCGCCGACGAAGGCCTGGTCAGCGCGACCTTCGATCTCGATTTCCTGACCACGCACCGCGCGGCCTGGGGCTTCTTCCGCGACCGCCGGCCGGAGTTCTACACGGCCCTGTCGAGCGGCCGCCCCGCGTGATCGAAACAGGCCGCCTGGTGTTGCGCCCGGCGGTCGACGCGGACCGTGACGCCATCGCCGACCTCAATGCACGGCCCGAAGTCGGCGCGTGGCTGGGCGGCGTGCGTTCGCGCGCCGAAAGTGACGCGTTCGTCGATCAGGTCATGGCCCACGAGGCCCAGCATGGCTTCGGCTTCTGGGTGGTCGAGCGCAAGGCGGACGTCCGCCTTGTCGGCATGACCGGCGTCTGGTGGGTCCCGCCCGCGATGAACATGCCCGACACGACCGAGATCGGTTGGCGCTTTCTGCCCGAGACCTGGGGACAGGGCTACGCCACCGAAGCAGCGAGGGCCGCGCTCGCCCACGGCTTCGGGGTCCTGAAGCGGCCCGAGATCATCGCCTTCACCGCCCGCACCAATCTTGCGTCGCAGGCCGTGATGCGCCGGATCGGCATGACTCCGGCGCCGGAGCGCGATTTCCTGCATCCCAGACTGGCGGAGGGTGATCCTCTGCGGCCGCACGTGACCTTCGTGGCGTATCCTTAAGCCGGTCGTGCCGGCGGCTGAGGCGATCCGCCCACGGGCCGGCGCGAAGTTCTCCTGCGGAGCGAAAGCGGATTGACGAGAAGATATGTTATTTCATAACACTCTTTGAACGGCCGCTCCCCCGGCCCAGTCTTTCGTGGTTTCAGGACCCAACATGCTCCGTCGCGTCGCCCTCTCCGCCGCGAGCCTCATCGTGCTCGCCGCCGCCACCACCGCCCACGCTGCTGACGCCGTCGCGCCGGCGGCTCAGGCTGAGGACGCAGAGGTTTCGAAAGTCATCGTCACCGCCGCGCCCTACGCGGTCTCGGCCAACGCCCTGACCGCCAGCGTCGCGGTGCTGGATCGCACCGACCTGGATCTGGCCGCGCCCAAGGGTCTGGGCGACGCCCTGGCCGGTCTGCCGGGCGTGCGGTCGACCACCTTCGGCGCGGGCGCCAGCCGCCCTGTGGTCCGGGGCCTCGCCGGCCCTCGGGTGCAGGTGCTGACCAACGGCGTCGGCCAGATCGACGCCAGCGCGCTGTCGCCCGACCACCAGGTCGCCACCGATCCCGGCGAAGCCGAGCGGATCGAAGTGCTGCGCGGGCCTGCGGCGCTGGCCTATGGCGGCTCGGCGATCGGCGGCGTGGTCAACATCATTGATGATCGGATCGCCAGCCGCCAGCCGACCGACGGCATGAGCGGTCGCCTGCTCGCCTCGCGCGGGACCGGTGACGACAGCTACGCGCTGTCTGGCGCGATCCACGCCACGGTCGGCCCGATGGTTCTGACGCTCGACGCCCTCAAGCGCGAGAGCAAGGACTACAAGATCCCGGTCTATCCGGAATCCGCCCGTCAACTGGCCCTCGAGGGCGAGACGGCTGAGGGCGGCGCGGGCCGCCTGGAAAACAGCGCGGTTGATCTGGAGACGTTCGGCGCGGGCCTCTCCTATGTCGGCGACAAGGGCTTTGTCGGCATGTCGATCAAGCGCACGGACTCCCGCTATGGCGTCCCGGGCCACGCGCATGAGCATGAGCACGAGCACGAGGTCGGGCGGTCACGCCGACTACACCCACACCGAGTTCGAAGGCGACGAGGTCGGCACCAAGTTCACCTCTGACGGTTACGAGGGCCGCCTGGAGCTTGTCCAGGCCGAGCGTGGCGGCTGGAAGGGCGCTGTGGGCGTCCAGGCCCTGCGCCGAAACTTCGACGCTATCGGCGACGAGGCCTATGTGCCGAAGACCAAGATCACTGAGTTCGGCGCGTTCACCCAACAGCGCATCGAACTCGATGGCTACGGCTACGAAGGCGGTCTGCGGATCGATACGCGGGAGCTCGACAGCCTGAAAGGCAAGGCCGACTTCACCAACCTGTCGGGCTCGGTCGGCGCCTTCTGGCGGCCGACCGCCGAAAGCTTCTTCGGCCTGGCCCTGTCACGCTCCAGCCGCGCCCCGACCGAGTCGGAACTATTCGCCGAAGGACGCCACGTCGCCACGCGTGGGTTCGAGATCGGCGACGCCAAGCTGAAGGAAGAGACCGCCACGTCGCTTGAGGCGACGCTGCACTATGGCGGCGAGCGCGTTTCGGGCGACCTGCATCTCTATGTCGCCCGATATGACGGCTTCATCGATCTGCGACCCACGGGCGCCGAGGAGGATGGTCTCGCCGTCTATCGCTACGTCCAGACCGACGCCGAATTCCGCGGGTTCGAAGCCGAGCTCGCCTACCGCGTCTGGACCGACGGCCAGCGGTCGGTGAACCTGCACGCGGGCGCTGACTTTGTCCGGGGGGCGTCCGACCTCGGGCCGCCCGCGCGGATCCCGCCCTACGCGGTGTCGCTGAAGGCGTCTTATGAAGCGCCGATGTGGTCGGGCGACGTCGAGGTGCGCCGCACGGGCGGCCAGGACCGCGTCGCGGAACTGGAGCTGCCCACCGACGGCTACACGGTGCTCAACGCCACCCTGGCCTGGAAGCCGGCCGGCGATGCGCGCGTGCGCCTGTTCCTTGACGGCCGCAACCTGACGAATGAGGAGGTGCGTGAGCATGTCTCGTTCCTGAAGGACATCGCTCCGTCGCCGGGCCGTCAGATTCGCGCCGGGATCGCGTTGCGCTTCTAAAGACCACCCTGGCGGCCGCAAAACGGCCACCGGACGCGGCCCGGACTCGGAAACCGGGAGTCTCTTTGTCCGAGCGGCGATCTATCCTCTCGGCTTTGCTCCTGAATTGGCCGTGGGCAAGCACGCTCAGCCCCCCTGCGGGCTTGCCCAGCGCCGGGGCCCGGATCCTCCCCCGGGCCCCGGATTCGCCTAAGACGGAGGCCAGATTGCCGCATGCGGCGGGATCGGCTAGAACCGCGAGCCTTTGCGGTCGTCTTCGAAGTGTTCGAGCGCCCGTTTCCAATTTTTTGTCGTAGAGCGCTTCATGACAACGACCCAGTCCGCCGGCGAAATCACCGGAAACGTCCTGTTCTACAATGCGCCGGAGCCGCTGAACCGCGAGCAGCACGCCAAGCTCGCGCTCGTCCACAAGGACAAGCCGTATGCGTTCGCCGCCGCCGGCACGGCCGTTCCGCTGACCGTCTCGGAATTCGCCCCCGCCGCCCTGACCTTCCCGGTGATCTTCGCCGGCGATGATCGCGTGCCGCTGGCGGTGATGGGTCTGAACCAGCAGGAAAACCTGTTCATCGGCGCGGACGGCTCGATCGAACCGAACGTCTACATCCCGGCCTATATCCGCCGTTATCCGTTCGTGCTGGCCAATGACGAAACCCAGGACCGCCTGATCGTCTGCATTGATCGCGGCAGCGACCTGCTCAGCGAGCAAGGCCAGACCCCACTGTTCGACGCCAAGGGCGAGCCGACCGAATACACCCAGAACTGCATCAAGTTCTGCGACGACTTCGAGGTCGAGCGTCGTCGCACCGACTCGTTCGTCCAGATCCTGAAGGATAACGACCTGTTCGAGCTGAAGAAGGCCACCTTCCAGCCGACCGACGAGGCCGGCGCCGCCGTTGGCGAGCCGGTGACCGTCGCCGAGTACTTCGGCGTCTCGGAAGAGAAGCTGAACGGCCTGCCGGCCGCCAAGCTGAAGGAGCTGCAAGAGAACGGCGCCCTGGCGCAGATCTACGCGCACCTCGTCTCGCTGCTGAACTGGTCGAAAGTGGTCAACCGCGCTGTCCGCACGGCGCCGCAGGCTCAGCCGGTTTCCTGAGACTTTTCCGTTTCTTGATTTCCCGAACGGCCCTTCCACCCGCGTGGAGGGGCCGTTTCTTTTTTGCCGCAGGCGCGGGCATCACGAACCGGCGAGCGGGGGTTTCCCCAGCCGGGTGCCCGGCGCATATGTGGAGCAATCAGGATTGTTTACGGAGCTGCTGCGAATGACAGGGTTTATCCGGCGTTTTGCCTTGGCTGCACTTGGCTTGTCGATGATGTCCGGGCTTGCCCAGGCCCAGATGGACGAGCGGCGCGCCGAAGCAGAGCTGATTGCAGACCGGGTGAGTGTTGCGCCGGGCGATACCTTCTATGCGGCGCTGCGGATGACGATGGATGATGGCTGGCACATCTACTGGCGGAATGCCGGGGATGCCGGGCTGCCGCCGCAATTGATCCTGAAGGACGGCACAAGCCTCCCGGAAGAGGCGGTGGGAGAATTCCTCTGGCCGCTGCCGCACCTGATCCCCGTGGTTGAGGGGGAGATCATGGACTATGGCTATGACGATGAGGTGATTTTCGCCTTTCCTGTCACAGTGCCTCAGGATGCTGCCGGTGAACTTAAGATTGTCGCGGAGGCCGATTATCTCATCTGCGAGTCCATCTGCATTCCCGAAACAGCTGATGTGTCGCTGACCCTGCCGGTCGGCGCCCCGCTGGAAAATGCGGAAGCAGGTGCAGAGATCGGCAAATGGATTGCCCGCGTGCCCACCGCATTTCCGGGCGAGGCGCGGATCGATGATGCGGCAGAGCCCTGGACGCTATCGCTGCGCCAGGAGGGGGGCTTTCCGGAAGAGGCGCATATCCGCTTTTTTCCGTTCAACCATGAAATCAGCCACCCCGCCGCCCAGCCCCAGCGCGCCGGGCCGGAAGGCGCGAGCCTTTTGCTGACGCCCGACCGGGCAGGGAGTATTTCCGAAACGCTCGACGGGGTTATCCGGATAGATGCGCCAGGCGCCGAGCCGGTCGGTTATGAGATCTCTGCGGCGCGCGGCGAGGTCTTCGCCGGAACGGCCGACCGGGAAGTTCAGTCAGTGATGCCGGGAATGGGCCTTGGTTCTGCTGCCGGCGGCGCGGCTACGCTGGGCCTTGAGCGGATCGTGACTCTTGCGTTCTTTGCGCTGATCGGCGGGATCATCCTCAATCTGATGCCGTGCGTTCTGCCGGTTCTTTCGATGAAAGCTCTGGGCATGGTGCAGGCGGCCGCGTCCGGCCATGCCGGGGAGCTGAAAGCCCACGGCCTCTGGTACACAGGCGGGGTTCTGATTTCCTTTCTGGCGCTGGCCGGCGCGCTGCTGCTGGTGCGCCAGGCGACCGGTTCTGCGACGCTGGGGTTCCAGCTGCAACACGCGCCAACGGTGGCCATCCTTGCGCTGATCATGTTTGCAGTCGGCCTCT
>NCDQ01000387.1 GCA_002280275.1 Caulobacter vibrioides
CAGGGCGCCGCTGGCGCCAAACCTCGCCGTCCGGCTCGAAGGCGACACGCTCCGGATGGCGGACCTCATCACCGATAGCCGGGACTGGCGGTCGCGCCGAGACGTCGATCTCGCCCTGATCGAGGGCGCTGGCGGGGTGATGTCGCCGATGACCGATGAGGCGACCAATCTCGACCTCATGGCGGCGCTGGGACTGCCCGTGCTGCTGGTGGCGGGTAGCTATCTGGGTACAGCCAGTCACCTGCTCACGGCGCTCGAGGTGGTTCGCGCGCGTGGCCTGATCATCGCGGCGATCGTCGTCAGCGAAAGCCTGGACGCACCAGACCTGGATCAGACGCTCGCCCTGCTCCGCGCGTTCGAACAGCAGGCGCCGATCCTGAGCGCGCCGCGCGCCGAGACCTGGGACGCAGGCGCGCTGGTCGACACCCTGCTGGCTTAACGGTCCTTTTCGAGGCGAGCGACCAGGCTGGAGGTGTCCCAGCGGTTCCCGCCCATGGCCTGAACCTCCGCGTAGAACTGGTCGATCAGGGCGGTGGCGGGCAGCTTGGCGCCATTCGTCCGCGCCTCGTCCAGCGCGATCCCGAGATCCTTGCGCATCCAGTCGACCGCGAAGCCAAAGTCGAACTTGCCCTGCGCCATGGTCGGCCAGCGGTTCTCCATCTGCCACGACTGGGCCGCGCCCTTGGAGATCGCCGCCAGCACGTCGTCGGTCGGGAGCCCGGCGCGCTTGGCGAAATGCAGCGCCTCGGCCACGCCCTGGACCACGCCGGCGATGGCGATCTGGTTGCACATCTTGGTCAGCTGGCCCGCGCCCACCTCGCCCATGTGACGCACGGCCTTGGCGTAGACCGCAATCACCGGCAGGACGCGATCGTACGCCGCCTGGTCGCCGCCGATCATGATCGTCAGCTGACCGTTCTCAGCGCCGGCCTGCCCGCCGGAGACGGGCGCGTCCACGAAGGCGCGGCCGCTCTGGGTCGCCAGGGCGGCCATCTCCCGGGCCACCTTGGCGGACGTGGTCGTGTGATCGACGATGACGCCGCCCTCGCCCATGGCCGGCAACACCTGCGCCACGACGTCGCGGACGTCATCATCGGCGCCCACGCACAGCAGCACCACCTCGGCGCCCGCCACGGCCTGCGCGATCGTCTCAAACGCCGATCCGCCATGTTTTTCAGCCCAACGGCGGGCTTTTTCCGGCGAGCGATTGTAGACGGCGACCTCGTGGCCCGCGGCCTTCAGGTGACCCGCCATAGGGAAGCCCATGACGCCCATGCCGATAAACGCCGTCTTCATGACGCTGCTCCTAGAAAGAAGGCTGGGATTACGCGCGCCACGGCCGTTCCGGCAACCCCATCTTAACGACCTTTGGGCAGGTTGCGGACTTAAGGTTAAGCAGGCTTAAGCACGATGGCGGTCAACAGCGAACAGCCGATCATCATCAAGAAGGTCAAGAAGGGCGGCGGCCATGGTCACCATGGCGGCGCCTGGAAGGTGGCCTATGCCGACTTCGTGACAGCGATGATGGCCTTCTTCCTGTTGATGTGGCTGCTGAACACAACCAGCCCGGAACAGAAGCAGGGCATCGCTGACTATTTCGCGCCAGCTTCGATCTCGTCCACGACCAGCGGCTCAGGCGGCATCCTGGGCGGCACGTCGCTGGGCGACGACGGCGCCAAGGCCGACGGCAAGCTGTCGGTCGTTCAGCAAATGGCGCCCGAGGCCCAGGACGTCACCAAGGAAGGCCAGAGCAGCGAAACGGCCGATCTGGAATCCGCCAGCGAGCAGGCCCTGCGCGACGCCCTCGCCAAGAAGGAACAGGACAGCTTCGCCTCCGCCGCACAGTCTCTGCGGCAGTCTCTGCAGGACATGCCCGAACTGGCCGAGCTGTCGAAGCAGATCCTGATTGATCAGACGCCCGAAGGCCTGCGCATCCAGCTGGTCGACCAGGAGGGGCGCTCGATGTTCAAGGAGAACTCGCGCGAACCCAATGACCGCGCCCGGGTTCTGCTTCGCGCCGTCGCCAAGGTGATCACCCAGCTCCCGAACCGCGTGACCATCTCCGGCCACACCAGCGCCAACGCCTACGGCAAGAAGCAGGACGGCGACTGGGCGCTCTCGGCCCAGCGGGCGGACGCCTCTCGTCAGGTGCTGCGCGGCGCCGGCGTCGACGACGACCGCATCTATCAGGTCTCCGGCAAGGCCAATTCCGAACCGCTCTATGCCGACGACCCGACCCTGGCGGGCAACCGCCGGATTTCGATCGTTCTGCTACGAGAAAAACCTGTGCTGCCCGACGGGCTGTGACTGTTCGCCGCGCGGAGCTTCCGTGAAGCTTGCGCAACGAAACGGTATGCCGCCTAATCTCGTTCAGGACATCCATGGGCTGAAGGGGACTGGCGAAACGTGACGCAGCATTTTCCGACGCGACAGCTTCGGTTTTTTCTGACGGCGCCCACGCCTTGCCCGTACCTGCCCGGTCGCGAGGAACGGAAGGTTTTCGCGCACCTCCCCCTGTCCGACGGTCCGGTGGTCAATGACAGCTTGACCCAGGTGGGGTTCCGTCGCTCTCAGAACATCGCCTACCGCCCCGCTTGCGAGACGTGCCGCGCCTGCCAGTCGGCGCGCGCGCCGGCCGCCGAGTATCTGCTCTCGCGCTCGGAACGGAAAATC
>NCDQ01000388.1 GCA_002280275.1 Caulobacter vibrioides
AAGAACAATGGCGGCTCTCTTTCTTATTTTCAGCGGTATCCCCTTTGTCATGACGTTGTTTCAAATCTCCGGAATCGTGTTGGCCCTGGTTGCTGCCTATAATGTCAGCCGCGAGTACCAGGACGAGTACGCCCTGCGCAGCCAGCAGCGCATCGCCGCCGCCCAGGCCGCCGGCCTGTTCGACGACGAGATCGTGCCGATGGCCACCAAGATGAAGGTGGTCAACAAGGAGACAAAGGAAGAGAGCCTGGTCGACTACGTGGTCAGCAAGGACGAGTGCAACCGCGCCGACACCACCCTGGAAGGTCTGGCCAAGCTGGAGCCGGTCAAGGGTCCGGGCAACTTCGTCACCGCCGGCAACGCCAGCCAGCTGTCGGACGGCGCCGCGGCCGTCGTGGTGATGGAAGCCAAGGAAGCCGCCCGTCGCGGCCTTGAGCCCCTGGGCGCGTTCCGCGGCTTCGCGGTCGCCGGCTGCGAGCCCGACGAAATGGGCATCGGCCCGGTCTTCGCCGTGCCGCGCCTGCTGGAGCGCCACGGCCTGAAGGTCGACGACATCGACCTGTGGGAGCTGAACGAAGCCTTCGCCAGCCAGTGCCTCTACAGCCGCGACCGCCTCGGCATCGATCCGGAGAAGTACAACGTCAACGGCGGCTCGATCGCCATCGGCCACCCCTTCGGCATGACCGGCGCCCGCTGCGCCGGCCACCTGCTGCTGGAAGGCAAGCGCCGCAAGGCCAAGCTTGGCGTGGTGACCATGTGCATCGGCGGTGGCATGGGCGCCGCCGGCCTGTTCGAAATCTACTGATTTCGATCAGGACGGATAACGGCGCCCATCTCCAAAGAGATCTGGATCGCTCAACGCGATCCAGAGCGGCGCCGCCGGCCTGTTCGAAATCTACTGATTTCGATCAGGACGGATAACGGCGTCCATCCTCAATGAGATCTGGATCGCTCAACGCGATCCAGAGCGGGGCTGCGGGCCTGTTCGAAATCTTCTGATTTCGGCGCGCGGCGCCCTTTCCGTCCGCGCGACATGCTCGTGAATGAAGAAGGCCGGGAACCGTCGAGGCGGTTTCCGGCCTTTCTTGTCGGGTCAGGTTGAAGCGCAGAGCCGCCAGCGACTTGAACCCCATGTCGGCGGGGCCATCTGTGCTCCTGTCGGCGTTAGCGATTGTCGCGACACGACGCAGACCAGAGACCCCACCATGGCCAGCAAGGCCTTCTTCGCCCTCGCCCTCCTGATCGCCGCGGCCATCGGCGGCTCCCGGCGAACCGGAAGCCCTTCGACGTTGATCCTGGCCAGCAGGGATCAGAACTCTTCCCAGTCCTCGCGGACCGCCACGGCGGCGGAGCCGCGCCCTGGCCTCGCCGACACGACGGGACGGGGCGCGGGAGCCTCGGCCGGGGGACGGTAGTTGACGCGCGGCGCGCTCGCCGCCGGCGCCATCGCCGCGCCCTCGGTCACACGGAAGCGCGCGACCATCTCGGCCAGGGCCTTGGCCTCGCTCTTCAACGAGTGGGTGGCCGCCGTAGCTTCTTCAACCATGGCCGCGTTCTGCTGGACGACCTGGTCCATCTGGTTCACGGCGGTGTTGACCTCGTTCAGGCCGGTGGACTGCTCGCTGGCCGAGGCCGAGATCTCCTTGACCAGATTGTCGATCGTGGCGACCTGCTCGACGATCCGATTCAGGGCCTCGCCGGTTTGGCCCACCAGATTGACCCCCGCGCCGACTTGCTGGGTGGAGGTCGAGATCAGGGTCTTGATCTCCTTGGCCGCATCGGCCGAACGCTGCGCCAAGGCCCGGACTTCCTGAGCGACGACGGCGAAGCCGCGGCCCGCCTCGCCCGCGCGGGCGGCCTCGACACCGGCGTTCAGCGCCAACAGGTTGGTCTGGAACGCGATCTCGTCGATCACGCCAATGATCTGGCTGACCTGATTGGAGGACCGCTCGATTTCGGTCATCGCCGAGACCGCCTGGCTGACGATCTGGCCGGACTTCTCGGCGTCCGCGCGCGCGATCGCCACCACCTGCGAAGCCTCCATGGCCCCCGAGGCGGTCTTGCGGACGGTCGCGGTGATCTCATCCAGAGCCGCGGCGGTCTGTTCCAGGCTGGCGGCCTGCTGCTCGGTGCGGCGCGACAGGTTGTCGGACGCCTGCGAAATCTCATCCGTGCCGCTGTTCACCCCGCCCGTCGCCACGCCGATCGCCTGGATCGCTTCCTGCATCCGGTCGGCGGCGGCGTTGAAGTTGATCTTCAGGCTCTCGGTCTTGGGAGCGAACGGCGTTGTGATGCGGTGGGTCAGGTCGCCCGAGGCCATGTGGTCCAGAGCTTCGTTCAGCGCCGAGATGGCGACGGCGTCGTGATGGGCGATCTCAGCCTTCTCGGCCTCGCTGGCGGCGCGCTCCCGGTCGGCGGACAGACGTTCTTCGGCCGCGGCCGCTTCGATCCGGACCTTCTCGGCTTCGGAATCCTTGAAGTAGGCAACGGCGGCGGCCATCTGGCCGATCTCATCCTTGCGGCCGCGCGCCGGGACATCGACGCTATGGTCGCCCGAAGCCAGGCGACGCATGGCGCTGGTCATGGCGGTGACCGGCTTGGCGATGGCGCCGGTCAGCAGCAGCCCACCGCCGACCGCAACGGCGGCGGTGACCAGGATGCCGATCGCCAGGACCAGGGTCGACTGCGCATCGGCCTTCTGCTGAGCGGCCGCTTCAGTCGCCAGCTCTTCCTCAGCGTGCTTGGTGATGGCCTCGATAGCGTTCTCGACTGGCTCGACGGCCTTGTCGGCGACGCCGTCATTGCGAACCAGCTCGACCGCCTGAGCGCGGGTGGCTGGATCGGCGCCGAGCGCGAAGGCCGGCTCGATGGCCATCTTGCGATAGTTGGCGTAGGCGGCGTCGACAGCGGCGATCCGCGCCAGATCCGCCGGATCGCCGTCAGCCAAGGCGCGCATGTTGTCGAGCGCCTTCATGAACTTGGGCTTGTGGGCCTCTTCCAGACGCTGGACATAATAGCTGTCGCCCGACAGCAGGAAGCCGCGCAGGGAGTTCTCTTGGCGGGTCAAACGGAAGGCGGCGTCGTTCGCCGCACGAACCATTTCGTAGGCGCTTTCGGTCCGATGCACCGACTTGGCGAAGCTCACATTATTGGCATAGAGCGCCACGCCCATGAGCATGATCGTCGTGAGCATGACGGCGAACACCGCCATCAGTTTCTGCGAGATCTTCAGGTCGCCAAAGGTCATGGCCGGCTCCGGGACGGAAAATTGACCGCTAAACCTTGGATATTAAGGCTATTTCTAGCGCACCCGGATCGGCGGACTTCCCCCTAGGGAATCCGCCCGAACCTCTTTCGGAGGTATTAACCCTGGCGCGGCGAGATGTCGCACACTCGACATTTTCGCCGACTTTTTGATCAGTGCGCCTCGTCCCAGTTGCTAGCGGCGCGCGCCTCAACCGTGAGAGGGATAGAAAGCGCCACCGCCGGCTCGGCCGCCTTCTCCATCACCGCCCGGACAACGTCGCAAGTGCGGTCGGCCTCTTCCTCGGGCGCTTCGAACACCAGTTCGTCGTGCACCTGCAGCAGCATCCGGGCCGACAGCCCGGCGGCCTCCAGCGCCGCGGGCATACGGATCATCGCCCGCCGCATGACGTCGGCGGCCGCGCCCTGGATCGGGGCGTTGATCGCTGCGCGCTCTGCGAACTGGCGGTGCGCGGCGGACTTGGC
>NCDQ01000389.1 GCA_002280275.1 Caulobacter vibrioides
CCTGCAGGGGCCGGGCGCGGGCGCGGGTCCTACGGCGGCGGCGGTCGCGGCCGACATCGCCGACGTGATGACCCGGGCGGTGCGCCCGGTCTTCCAAGCCCCGGCCGGCGACCTCAAGCCGTTCGTCTCGATCGATCCGTCCAAGGCAGTTGGCAAGGCCTATCTGCGCGTGATGGTCCAGGACCAGCCGGGCGTCATCGCGGCGATCTCGGAAACCCTGGCCGAGTGCGGCGTGTCGATCGACAGCTTCCTGCAAAAGCCTGTGGAAGGGGCGGGTGGGGTGCCGATCGTGCTCGTTACCCATGCGACGCCGGAATCGAACCTCCTGGACGCGATTAGCCGCATCGAAAAGCTGCAGACCGTGCTAGAGCGTCCCCGCCTTCTGCGTGTTGCGCGCATCTAAAGACCCGGAAAACTGGGCGACGAGGGCGACATTGGGAACAAGGCCGCCTCAGTCGAGGCGGTCGGGAGAAACGGATGAGTTCGAACACCCTGGACCGTGCTCTGGTCCTGGACGCCGTTCGCGTGACCGAAGCCGCCGCCATCGCCTCGTGGACCATGCTGGGTCGCGGCGACGAGATGGCCGCCGATCAGGCCGCGGTCGATGCGATGCGCAACGCCTTGAATGAGCTCGACATCGACGGCGAGATCGTCATCGGCGAAGGCGAACGTGATGAAGCGCCGATGCTCTACATTGGCGAGAAGGTCGGTACGGGGAAAGGGCCTCGCATCGACATCGCGCTGGACCCGCTGGAAGGCACCACCCTGGCGGCCAAGTCCCAGCCCAATGCGCTGACGGTGATGGCCTGGGCGCCGAAGGGGACGCTGCTCAACGCGCCCGACACCTACATGGACAAGATCGCCTGCGGTCCTGGCCTGCCGGCCGGCGTGATCGATCTGGACCGTTCTCCCGCCGAGAACATTCAGGCGGTCGCTAACGCCAAGGGCGTGGCGGCTTCCGAGATCACGGTCTGCGTTCTCGACCGACCGCGCCATGCCGAGATCATCGCCGGCGTTCGCGCGGCGGGCGCCCGGATCCACCTGATCACTGACGGCGATGTGGCGGGCGTGATCAACACCACGGACCCTTCGACCGGCATCGACCTCTATCTCGGGTCGGGCGGAGCGCCCGAAGGCGTGCTGGCCTGGCTGTTCCGCAACGCCGACGAGCGCGCGCGCGCCGTGCGCTGGGGCGTCACGGAACTCGACAAGAAATACGACCTCCACGAGATCGTTCGCGACGAGGCGATCTTCGCCGCGACCGGCGTGACCCGTGGCGGCCTGTTGGACGGCGTCGTCTATCGCGACGGCTGCGTCCACACCCATACGCTGGTGATGAACTCGTCGACGGGCACCGTCCGCGAGGTTCGCATGAAGCGGAAGGTCTGAAACCTTCCTGTCACGGCCGTCGCGTAGATCGGCCGCTCTGCTTTCGGTTCGAGGACGAGAATGACTGCTTTTGTCGACCTGGCCGCCCGGCTCGCGGCCGAGCCGGCGGACGCCGCCTTGAAGGACGTCGTGCTGACCATCGCCGAGACGTGCGCGCGGATCAGCCGCGTCGTGGCGTCAGGCGCCCTGTCGGGAAGTCTGGGCGCGGCGGGCAGCACGAATGTCCAGGACGAAGAACAGAAGAAGCTCGACGTCATCACCAACGACATGCTGAGCGACGCTCTGAAGGCCTGCGGGCCGGTCGCGGGCCTGGCGTCTGAGGAGCTGGAAGAGGTTGAACCGACGGGCCGTGCGGGCGGTTATCTGGTCACGTTCGACCCGCTGGACGGCTCCAGCAATATCGACGTGAACGTCTCGGTCGGCACGATCTTCTCGGTTCTGCCGGCGCCGTCCGGCCATGCGCCGACGGAGGCGGATTTCCTGCAGCCGGGGCGCAACCAGGTGGCCGCCGGCTACGCCGTCTATGGTCCTCAGACGATGCTGGTCGTGACGCTCTCGAGCGGCGTCAACGGCTTTACGCTCAGCGCCGACGGTCGCTGGCTGCTGACCCATCCGGATATCGCCATCAAGCCCGACACGGCCGAGTTCGCGATCAACATGTCCAACCAGCGCCATTGGGCGCCGCCCGTGCGCCGCTATATCGACGGCTGCCTGCAGGGCAAGGACGGCGTCCGGGGCAAGAACTTCAACATGCGCTGGGTGGCGTCGATGGTGGCCGACGTCCACCGCATCATGATGCGCGGCGGGGTCTTCATGTACCCCTGGGATGCGCGCGAGCCGGACAAGCCCGGCAAGCTGCGCCTGATGTATGAAGCCAATCCGATGAGCCTTCTGGTCGAACGGGCGGGCGGCAAGTCGATCGAAGGTCTGGCTGAAATCCTGGATATCAAGCCGAGCAAGCTTCACCAGCGTGTGCCCGTCGTCCTTGGGTCCGCCAACGAAGTCGAGGTCATCCGGGCCGAGATGTGCGCCGGCTGACCGACGTCCGGCCCTGTCGTGCGGGCGCCGCATGGTTCGAATCCTTGCGACAAGCTAGGCTCGCCCGATGCCCGCCGATGGTGTCACATCAATTTCCCCCAGCGCCTTCCTGGGTGTCGAACGCTCGCTGAGTGGTCGTAGCTGGCGCGAGCG
This sequence comes from Caulobacter vibrioides, assembly GCA_002280275.1. Taxonomy (GTDB): domain Bacteria; phylum Pseudomonadota; class Alphaproteobacteria; order Caulobacterales; family Caulobacteraceae; genus Caulobacter; species Caulobacter vibrioides_A. Next base: position 2,581 of record NCDQ01000389.1, read on the forward strand.
CCCGGCTGATCTGGCTGTGGTCCGCGAGATCCAGCAGCGTCACGGCCTGATCGAGCCCTTGGCCCGGGCGCTGGTGTCGAGAGGCGTGACCCTTGATCACGCCGAACACTATCTGCGCCCGACGCTCAAGGCGCTTTTTCCAGACCCATCGCTGTTCACTGACATGGACCGGGCGGCCGAGATCCTGATTGACGCCCTAGAGCGCGGGCGACCGACCATGGTGTTCGCCGACTATGACGTCGACGGCGCCACCAGCGCCGCGCAGTTGGTCCGCTGGTTCCGCCATATGGGCGTGGAACTGCCGATCTATATTCCAGACCGTCTGACAGAGGGCTACGGCCCAAGCCCGGCGGCGTTCCGCAAGATCCGGGATGGCGGAGCCGAGCTGGTCGTGACGCTCGACTGCGGCGCGGCGGCTTACGACGCCATCGCCAGCGCCGGCGAGATCGGGCTGGAGGCCGTCGTGATCGACCACCACTTGATGCGCGACGATCCACCTGCGGCCGCGGCCGTGGTCAACCCGAACCGGCCCGGATGCCAAAGCGGGCAGGGCGTTCTCGCGGCGGCGGGGGTCACCTTTGTTCTGCTGGCGGCCTTGAACCGCGAGGCTCGCAAGCGTGGCCTCTTCACCGAGGAGCGGCCGCAACCTGATCCCCGCCAGTGGCTGGATCTTGTCGCCTTAGGCGAGGTCTGCGACGTGACCCAACTGGTGGGCTTCAATCGTGCGCTGACGGCTTTGGGCCTGCGCGCCATGGGCAACTGGGCCAATCCGGGCTTGAAGGCGCTTTTCGAAGTCGGCAAGGGCTCGGGCGAGCCGTCGGTGTTCACGGCGGGATTTATTCTGGGGCCGCGCATCAACGCCGGCGGTCGGATCGGGCGCTCCGATCTAGGCGCGCGCCTTCTGTCCACCGACGATCCGCTGGAGGCCCGCGCGTTGGCCGAAGAGCTCGACAGCCTCAACACCGAGCGCAAGGCGGTTGAGGCCGCCGTCGTCGAAGAGGCGGCGGCGATTCTCGAGCGTGGCAGCAACTTCAATCCTGATGCGCCGGTGCTCGTGGTGGCGGGCGACGACTGGCATCCTGGCGTGATCGGCATCGTCGCAGGGCGCCTGCGGGAGCGCTATCGCAAGCCCGTGGTCGTGATCGGGATCGACCGGGCCGCGAATGTGGGCAAGGGGTCGGGTCGATC
>NCDQ01000390.1 GCA_002280275.1 Caulobacter vibrioides
CCGCAGATCGACTTGGGATAGCCGGGGTGGCGCATGCGGTTGATCACCGTCTGGGCCACCGCCATCTGCCCCTCGCCGGGCTCGAACCCGGCCTCGTAGTAAACCGCCTGGGTCAGGCACTGCAGCGCCTGGGCGCGCGCCTCGGGCGTGCCCGTCAGCACGAACGGCTTGGCGACCTCAAGCTCCTCGTCGATCGTCGGACGCAGCGAATTGATCAGCCGCGCCGCCTCGAAGTCGGGATCACGGTCGCCCAGGCGCGGAATGTCCTTCAGGCGGATGACTTCCCAGCCCGGCACGCGGCCCCAATAGTCGGTGTGCGGGCGCGGATCGTGGCGACGCGCCAGGGCCAGCATGGCGGGATCCATGTTGGCGACATAGCGCTTGAGGCCGCGATCGCTGAAACTGGCGGTGACGCGCATCAGGCCCGCGTCGCGGCCGGAGCCTGCGGGGATGTAGTAGGTCGCGCACGCGGAAAGGCCGCACACCACCCCGAGGGCGGTGACGGCCTTCCAGGCTTGCGGCTGGGTCAGAGTGTCCGCCCGCACGCGGGACGGCTACTTTACGCCGAGGGTGGCGCGCAGCATCCAGGCGTGCTTTTCGTGCGCCTGCAGTCGCTGGGTCAAAAGGTCGGCGGTGGCTTCGTCGCCCGCGTCTTCGGCGATCGGCATCGCCTCGCGCAGGGTGCGGATGACGGTCTCGTTGTCGGCCTTCAGTTCACCGATCATGCTTTCCCAATCCTGCTCGGGATCGCCGTCCTTGAGGCTGGAGAGATTTCCGAAGGCGGCGTAGCCCTGCGGGGCCAGCTCGCCCAGGGCGCGGATACGCTCGGCGATCGCGTCCAGCGCCGCCCACTCTTCCTGGTACTGGCCTTCAAGGAGCACGTGCAGCGACTGGAAGTTCGGCCCGCGGACATTCCAGTGATAGCCGTGCGTCTTCAGATACAGAGCGTAGCTGTCGGCCAACACCTTGTTGAGCGACCCGGCGATATCGGTGCGCTGTTTCGCGGTCAGCCCAGTGTTCAAAGCGGCGGCCATGGTGATCTCCCGTGTTGCGTGTCTTAGGTAAGCGTGTCCATCCTCTTGGCAAGACATCTTTGCCTGGAGCGGGGATGGAGAAGAAAGACAACTCGATCCGCGCCTCCGACGACCACGGACGTATCCACGCGCTGGTTAGCGGCTGGCTGATCCCCCCGGTTCCGCCGCCAGCGTGGCTGTGCGCGTTCGCCGCGATCATCGGCGTGGCCATGGCTATCCTGATGCGCGTTGGTCTGCTGGGCCTGAGCAACGGCGTCGGCGCGACCCAGCCCTTCTTCCCGGCGATCATGCTGGTGACGCTGTACGCCGGCTGGCGCTGGGGGATATCCCCACGATCGCCGGCGCGGTGTTCGGCTGGTGGCTGTGGGGCGGACGCGACGGCGAGCCGCTGAACAACGACGAGCTGTCGACCGTGGTCATCTATCTGATCTGCGGGGTGATGGTCGCGGCGGTCGCCGAAGGGCTGCGCGGCGCCATGCAGGGCCTGGCCAAGGCGCGCGCGCAAAACGCCAACGCCGAGGCGAGACTTAGGGTCACCCAGACGGCCGCGGGGGTCGGCCCGTGGGACTACGACCTGACAACCGGCGAACTCTACCTGTCGCCGGCCGCGCGTCGGAACCTGGGCATCCCGGAAAACGCCGACATCATCCTGGCCGACCTGCCGCGCTTCGTGCATCCCGACGATCGGGCGATGACGGAAACCGTCGTGTTCGGCAGTTTGAACAATCTGACGGACTACGAGGTCGAGTACCGTCTGGCCGACACCAGCAACGGCGAGCGCTGGGTGCACGGGCGGGGCGAGGTGCTGCGCGACGAGACCGGCCGGCCCGTGCGGATGATCGGCCTGAACTTCGACGTCACCAACCGCCGCCGCGCCGAGGCCGAGGTGCGCGAGAGCGAGGCGCGGTTCCGGGCCCTGGCCGACAGCGCCCCCGCCCTGATGTGGGTGACGCGGCCCGACGGGATCCGCCAGTTCGTCAACAACGCCTATGTCGCCTTCGCGGGCCTGGACTATGACAGCGCCCTGACCCTGGACTGGCGAACCCGGATCTTCCCAGAGGATCTGCCGCGTATCCTCAAGGAGCAGGTCGCCGGCGAGGCGTCCCGCCAGCCCTTCAGCCTCGAGGCGCGCTACCGCCGCGCGGATGGCGAATGGCGCTGGCTCAAGTCGTTCTCGCAGCCGCGCCATGATCCCTCCGGCGCGTTCGCCGGCTTCATCGGCATGGCCTTCGACACGACTGAGGCCAAGCAGGCGCAGGCCAATCTGACCGGCATGAACGAGCTTCTGGAGGAACGGGTCGCCGCCGCCGTCGCCGAGCGCGACGCCGCCCAGGCGGCCCTGCTGCAATCCCAGAAGCTGGAGGCCATCGGCCAGCTGACCGGCGGCGTCGCCCACGACTTCAACAACCTGCTGACGGTGATCATCGGCGCGCTGGATGTGGTCGAGCGTCACCCCGACGACGCCCGCAGGCGCGAGCGGATGGTCGGCGCGGCCCTGGCGGCGGCCAAGCGCGGCGAGAAGCTGACCCAGCACTTGCTGGCCTTCGCCCGCCGCCAGCCGCTGAAGCCGGAGGTGTGCCGCGTGGACCGGCTGATCGCCGAGAGCGAGGGCCTGCTCAAGCGCGCCCTGGGCGACGCCTATACCTTTCATCTGCGCCTCGGCGCGGGCGTTCGCAGCGCCCGGATCGATGCGGGCCAGTTCGAGGCGGCTCTGCTCAACCTCGTGGTCAACGCGCGCGACGCCACGCCGCCCGGCGGCGAGGTGAGCATCGAGTCCCGTCCGGTGACCCTGGATCGCAAGGAAGGCGACCTGGAGCCGGGCCAGTACCTGCGCGTCGCCGTCCGCGACACGGGGGCGGGCATGGACGCGGCGACCATCGCCCGCGCGGTCGAACCCTTCTTCACCACCAAGCCGCCGGGCGAGGGCACGGGCCTTGGCCTGTCGCAGGTCTATGGTTTCGCCCGCCAGAGCGGCGGGTCCGTGCTGATCGAGAGCAAGCCGGGACAAGGCGCGACAGTCGCCCTGCTGCTGCCGGTGAGCGAGGGAGACGCGGTCAGCGAAAGCCTGCCTCGCGTCGATCACATCCGCGCCCAGACGCCCTCGCGCGTGCTGCTGGTCGAGGACGATCCCCAGGTCGCCGAACTGATCGACGCCATGCTGAGCGACCTTGGCCACTCGGTCGTGCGCGCCGGCGGGGTCGATGAAGCCCTCTCGCGCCTGGAGCAGGACGACGGCATCCAGCTGGTGCTCAGCGACGTGATCATGCCGGGCGGCAAGAGCGGGGTGGACCTAGCCGAGCAACTGGCGGCCACCCGCCCCGGCCTGCCGGTGGTGCTGTGCTCGGGCTACACCGGCGGCGACCAGGGCCGGGCGCGGGCGGGCGACTGGCCGTTCATTAGCAAGCCGTTCTCGCTGGAGACCCTGGCTCAAGCCCTGGCCCAGGCGCGGCCGCACTAGAGCCTTTAGCCTGAAATCGGAATCGATTTCAGGCGTTAAAAAGGCTCTAAATCAGATACTTAGAGCGTGAGAATAGCCGAAACCGGTTCCCACTTGGAACAGCATCCCGCCGAACACCGCCAGCACGCCCAGGCCCAGGGCCGCAGGGCGGAAGCGGCCGCGCCACGACACCCACAGACCCGACAGCAGCAGGAAACAGAAGAAGTCGAGATTGAACTGCCCCGGCCAGCCCATGGCCGCCATGTCGCCGAAGAAGATCGGCAGCAGGTTCCAGCCGTGATTGGCGATGGTGACGCTGGTGTAGCCGACGATCACCGTCAGGCAAGCCAGTAGGAACAGGCGAAACGGGATCATCAGGCGGTCTCCTTCGGGGCGTTGGCGGCGCGGGCTTCCAGGAACAGGCAGCGGGCGGTCATGGCCAGGAGACCGATCGAGCCGCTGGCCAGCACGGCCAGCATCCAGGGGATCGGCCGCATGCCCACGGCGCGTGCGCGGGGCAGCAGAAGTGCGACAGCCGTCCCGGCGGCCAGCAGCAGATCGCACCAGATCTGCGCGCCCCAAGGCCCGCGCAGGTGCTCGTTCCAGAAGCCGAGCGGCCCAGCCTTGGCGACGACATCGACGGTGAGGCCGAAGAACAGGATCGAAAGGACCGCCGGGACGAGCCAGGCGCGCGGGCCCAGGTTGGGCTTGGCGGCCATGACTCCAAAGGCGATCAGCAGGCCAAGGGCTGCGCTGGCGGGCAGGATGGCGAACGTTCGGGACGAACAGCGCGCGCGCGGAGTCGCGGCCCTGGCCGATCACCTGCTGGCCACGGGCCTGTCCCAGGCCAGCCTGCGCCAGTTGGCGGCGGCGGCCGGGGTCAGCGACCGGATGCTGCTCTACTACTTCGCCGACAAGACCGAGGTGCTGGCGCTGGCGATGCAGAGCCTGGCCGGCGGCATGGCCGCGCAGTTGGAGACCGCCCTGCCCGCCGACCAGCGCCTCTCGCAAGCGGCGCTGACCGCCAAGGCCGCGCGCCTGGTGGTCGATCCGGTCTTCCGGCCGTTCATGCGCCTGTGGATCGAGGCCATCGCTGCGGCGGCGCGTCAGGAGCCGCCGTTCGCCGACATCGCCCGCCAGATCGGCGAAGGGTTCCTGGTCTGGATCGAGGCGCGGCTGGACCCGGCCCTGGTTCCCGACCCGCCCGGCGCGGCGGCGACCATCCTGGCCCTGCTGGACGGCCTGGCCCTGCTGGAAGTCTGCGGCGGCGAGGATCGGGTGCAGAGGGCCGTGGCGGCTCTGGAAGCCGCGAGTCTGGGGTAGCGACCGCTTTCACTGGGCGCCGTGAGCGCCCATATCCCGGGCATGGCCTCTGCAACCGCCCAAGACCCGCGCCTGACCGTCTGGTTCGACGGCGCCTGCCCCTTGTGCCTGCGCGAGATCGCCCTGATGAAGCGCCTGGATCACCGGGGCGCCATCCAGTTCCTCGACGTCACGGACGGCGAGACCAGCTGCCCCATTGATCGCGCCGAGCTCCTGGCCCGCTTCCATGCCCGCGAGGACGGACAGCTCCTGTCGGGCGCGGCGGCCTTTGCGGCCATGTGGCGCGCGATCCCGGTCCTGCGCCCCTTCGGCGTGATGGCCCGCGCGCCGTGGGCGCTGAAGATCCTGGAAGCGCTCTACGTCCGCTTCCTGCGGGTGCGCCCTCGCCTGCAGCGGCTCGTAGCGGGCTCTACCGCCAGGCGTAGTTGAAGCTGACGCTGATCCGCTGCTCGTCGGCCTGGTTGGGCGTCACCTCGTGGCGCAGCCAGCTTTCCCACATCAGGATCGCGCCGGGCGTCGGCTGAACATAGACGAACGGCTGCAGGCCCTCGGGCGCGTCGGCCTCGCGGGTCGGGGCGGCCATCATCATCGGCAGGCGCGGATCCTCGAACTTGATGGCCGAGGCGCCCGGCGGAATGGTCACATAGACCGTGCCGGAGATGACGCTGTGGGGATGGATGTGGCCGGTGTGCTGACCGCCCGGCTCCAGGATGTTGATCCAGAAGCTGTCCATCACCAGCTTGCCGGCGCCCAGATCGAACCGCAGGTCCTTGGCGAAGGCGGCGGCGTGCTTGTCGAGCTTCTTCTTCAGCTCGGCGAACAGGCTGTCGCGCAGCGGTAGGTCGTTCAGCGAGGCGTAGGAGGTGTAGCCCAGATACCCCTTGTTATAGGCCCAGGCTTGCCCCGCCTCGTCCTCCTCGGCGATGGCGACGCAGGCGTCGTGCAGGTCGTCGATGAAGGCGTCAAAGCCCTTCTCGCCGGCCAGGCTGGCTTCATAGAGCGGGGTGACGAACAGGCTGCGTGGGGTCATGGGGCGCGTCATAGCGCCCGCGGGCGTTGACGACAAATCACGGATGGAACATAGTTAGAACATGGCTCTGACGATCACCATTCCCTCCGAGCTTGCGTCGCGCTTGAGAGCCTCCGCAGAGGCCGAGGGCAAGAATGTCGACGTTTACGCGATCGATGCCCTCCACGTGATGTCCGACGAGGATTGGGGCTATACCGACGACGACGCCTACTGGCGTGAACTACGCGCCCATTCCGACGAGATCCGACGAGACGGCGGCATTCCTCTCGAGGACGTCAAGCGTTGGGTCGCCTCTTGGGACACCGAAAACGAACTGCCGCCGCCCGAGCCGAGGATCAAGGCCAGGGGATGAAATCCGTCGAGCTCGGCCCACGCGCCAGACGCGACTTGAGCAAGTTGCGACGCTGGCTGCTGAACCGAGCGCCCTCGGCGGCCGACCGAGCCATCGACCTTATCTTGAACCGAGCCGAACAGCTCGCCCAGCATTCCGACCTCGGCCGCCGCAAATCCCAGAACATGCGAGAACTCTACGTCTCGTTCGGCGCCCACGGTTATGTTCTGCAGTATCGCGTGTACTCGGACGCGGTCTTGATCCTCCGCATAAGACACAGCCTGGAACGTCGCTGAACGCCCCGGAGTCGCCTATATCTGCCCCGTGACCGACACACCCGCCTCCGACACCGACGCCGCCCGCCAGCCGCCCGCCCTCTCCGGCGCCGCCCTGATCAAGGACGAGGTCACGCGCCTGCCCGACGCGCCGGGCGTCTATCGCATGATCGGCGAGGGCGACGAGGTCCTGTATGTCGGCAAGGCCAAGAGCCTGAAGAAGCGGGTCGTCCAGTACGCGCAGGGCCGCTTCCACACCAACCGCATCGCCCACATGGTCGACGCCACGCGGTCGATGGAGTTCGTCACCACCCGCACCGAAGCCGACGCCCTGCTGCTCGAGATCAACCTGATCAAGTCGCTGAAGCCGCGCTTCAACGTGCTGCTGCGCGAC
>NCDQ01000391.1 GCA_002280275.1 Caulobacter vibrioides
GCACCTGGGTGGACGCCAGCGCGCCGATCTGCGCCGTCGTCAAGGCGCCGACCTGCGTGGCCGACAACTCGCCAATGTCCGTCGTCGTCAGACCCTTGATTTGGGTGGCGCTGAGCACCGCGACTTGGGTCTCGCTGAGCGCCGAGATATTGGTAACTGAAAGATCTTTGATCTGGGCGGCGGTCAGAGCCGCGATCTGAGTGTCGGCCAGTTCGCCGATATCGGTGGTCGTCAGCCCCTTCAGCTGGGTCGCCGTCAAGCCCTTGATCTGCGTCGCCGTCAGCGCCGCTGTCTGGGTGGCGTCCAGCGCCGAGACGTTCGCGTCCGACAACGCGCCAAGCTGGGCCGCCGACAACGCCGACAGCTGGGTGTCGGCTAGTTCGCCGATATCCGTCGTCGATAGGGCTTTCAGCTGGGTGGCGGTGAGCCCCTTGATCTGGCCTGTCGACAACGCCGCCACCTGGGTGGCGTCCAACGCTGAGAAAGCAGTCGCTGAGATTGCCCCAAGCTGCGTCGCCGACAGCGCCGCGATTTGGGTGTCAGCAAGCTCCCCAATGTCCGTCGTCGTCAGAGCACCGAGTTGAGCGGCGGCCAGCCCTTTGACCTGGGTTTCCGTCAGCGAGCCCACTTGGGTGGCGTTCAACGCGGAGAAATTGGTGGAGCCCAGCGCGGTGACCTGGGTCGAGGCCAACACCGCCAACTGGGTCGTCGAAAGCTCCTGGACCTGAGTGGCGACCAACGCGCCGATCTGAGCTGCGCTCAGCGCACCGACCTGGGTATCGGCCAACTCGCTGATGTCGGTGGTCGTCAGCCCCTTTATCTGATCGACCGTGACGCCCTTGATTTGGGTCACAGACAGAGCGCCCACCTGGGTGGCGCTGAGCGCTGAGAAATTCGTTGACGACAGCGCGCCAACCTGAGCAGCGGACAGCGCGGCGACCTGGGTTGTCGCTAGCTCACCGATGTCAGTGGTGCTGAGCCCCTTGAGCTGAGTCGTCGAGAGCGCCGCCACTTGGCTGGTGCTGAGTGCGCTGACCTGTGTTTCGTCCAGCGCCGATAGGTTGGTGACACTAAAAGCCGCGACGCGATCAGCCGAAAGGGCTGCGAGCTGCGTCCCGGCCAACTCGCCAATGTCGGTGGTGGTCAGCCCCTTGATCTGTGTCGCCGTCAAACCCTTGACTTGGGTCTGGTTGAGCTCGCCGACCTGGGTGGCGTCCAGACCCGAGAAGTTCGTCGCCGAGAGCGCGCTGAGCTGAGTCGCGCTAAGGACCGCAACGTGCGAGGTGTCGAGCGCCGCCAGTTGGGTGGAGGTGAGCGCCGAAACCTGCTGGGTAGAAAGCTGGGTCAGTTGCGTGACGTCGAAAACCACCGACGTCGCGAATTTCGGGATCTGGGTTGCCGTCAGCGCCTTGACCTGCGTGGTCGATAGCGCGGCGACCTGGGTGTCTGCGAGCGCGCCGATACCGGTCGCGCTGATGGCGGCGATCTGAGTGCCGTTGAGGGACTGGATGTCCGTCGTCGTCAGCCCCTGGATCGCGGTGACCGACAGCGCGGAGATCTGCGCGGCTGAAAGACTGGAGATCGCCATTGGTCCATCCTTGCTGGTGGACGCCCCCAACGCGCGCCCGAGCAATGCGAAGACGCCTCGATACGCTAGCGCCCCAAAGCAGCCACACTAGGCCACACCTTGGTAACCATATTTCCTTTCCAACACCTTTCAACGAGACACGCGGCCGCAGATCGACTTTGTCCCCTGGCGCAACCAGAAGAACTCATCGAGCGAAAGGCAAAAACTGGAAAAACCCTTTCAGGTCAAAGCCTCAGACCATCCGGGCTTCGTAACGCGTCAATACCTGCGGCCAGCCGATCACTTACCAGGAGACTAATATTCGGGGTCAAGTCGCCCGCGTTAGGCGCGATCGAGGCTCCCCGCCCCTCGCTTTGGTTAAGACCCTGATTCGGGGATCACTCCCGATTGGGCGGTAGAAGTTCAAAGCCGCCCATCAGACCGTCAACGCAGGAGTTGGCGACCCAGACGTCGAAAAACCCCGGCTCGGCGAGCCAATAGTCATTATCGCCGACGAACATCAGGTTTTCTCGCCGCAGGTCAAAATGGACTTCATGGTCGGCGCCAGGGGGCAGCGCGACACGCTGGAAGCCTTTCAACTCGCGAACCGGACGCGTGCGACTGGCGACCCGATCGCGGATGTACAGCTGCAGCACGTGCTCGCCGTGAACTTGCCCCGTGTTCTGAACCTTGGCGCTGATGCGCAGCGTCTCATCCCATCCCAGTCGAGTGGCGCTGAGCTTGAGGTCGGACAGTGCGAAACTGGCGTAGCCGAGCCCGAACCCGAAGGGATAGAGCGCGTCGTTCCGGATCGACCGCCAGCGCGCCTTGTATTCCTGGGCGTTCGGATCGGCAGGCGCCGGACGCCCGGTGGAGCGGCTGTTGTAGAAGAAGGGCTGCTGTCCGCTGTCGAGTGGGAAGCTGACCGGTAGTCGGCCGGACGGATTGACTGTCCCGAACAGCACATCGGCCACGGCGTTGCCCATCTCGCTGCCCAGGAACCAGGTGGCCACGATGGCGGGAGCATCCTTGACGACGCCTTCCAGGGCGATGGCTCGACCATGGCGCAACAGGACAACCACC
>NCDQ01000033.1 GCA_002280275.1 Caulobacter vibrioides
TGGCGTGACGCTGGATCACACGTTCGCCAACGTCGCGGCCGGCCGTCATACGCTGAAGGTCTGGCGGATCGACGACAACGTGATCCTCGAGGGCGTCAGCTTCGAAGCCGTGGCGCCGAACTGAGCCCCCCCGTCAAAATAGAAGCGTTTTGTCGCAATAATGATTTTCCAAATCAAACACTTAGAGCGCAGCTTACGCCGAAATCGGTTCCCAATTTCGGCGTCACGCTCCTGCCGGCGCCGCAACCTGCGAGGCTGAGCGGAGGGATTTCGTCGGGTGACAAGGCTGTCAAACTGAGCGATCCGTACAGCGCGCGTGCGCGCCCTGTTCGGGCGCCATAAGGCTGGGCAAAAAGCCAGCGCCATGGCTTTGGGGAGCGTACAGAGGTGTCAGACCTGCTTGCGGACACGCTGAAGACGGCGGCCGATATCCTATCGCCCCACGGTCCGGCCACCACAGCGGCGGCCCAAAGCTACACGGTTGGCGACTATTCCATTCACTTCTTCCTGCAGTTGGCGGTGATCCTGGTCACCTGCCGGGTGGTCGGCTGGTTGGGCAACAAGCTCCTGGCCCAGCCGCAGGTGGTGGGCGAGATGATCGCCGGCGTCGTCCTGGGCCCCTCGCTGCTGGGGCTTTTGTTCCCCGACTTCCAGTTGGCGCTGTTTCCCAAGGAGACGCGCAACATCCTCTATGTCGGCGCCCAACTGGGCGTGGGCCTCTACATGTTCATGGTCGGCACGACGTTCCAGGTCGAGCACTTCAAGGCCAAGGCCAAGAGCGCGATGAGCGTGTCGTTCGCCGGCATCGCCGCGCCGTTCGCCCTGGCGGCGATCATCACGCCGTTCCTGCTGAAGGTTCCGGGGCTGTTCGCGCAGACCATCAGCCAAGGCGCGGCGACCCTGTTCATGGGCGCCTGCATCGCCCTGACCGCCTTCCCGATGCTGGCGCGGATCATCAACGAACGCGGCCTGCAGAAGACCTCGCTGGGCACCCTGTCCCTGACCGCCGGCGCGTTCGACGACGCGGTGTCATGGTGCGTGCTGGCCTTGGTGCTGGCCACCTTCGGCGGCGGGCCGGGCGTGGCGATCCTGGCGATCGGCGGTGGTTTGCTGTGGATGCTGCTGGTCCTGACCCTGGGTCCGAAGATCCTGGCGCCGCTGGGCCGGATGGTCGAGCGCGAGGGCGAGATGAGCACGCACGCCCTGGCCCTGGTGATCCTGGCGTTCTGCGTCTCGGCCTTCCTGATGGACGCGGTGGGCATCCACGCCATCTTCGGCGGCTTCATCATGGGCGTGGTCATGCCGCGCGGCCGCCTGACCGAGGAGTTGAAGAAGAAGGTCGAGCCCCTGGCCGTGGTGCTGCTGCTGCCGATGTTCTTCACCTATTCGGGCCTCAACACCCGGATGGACATGGTCAACTCGGCCGAGCTGCTGCTGATCGCGCTGGGCGTCCTGGCCGTGTCGATCCTGGCCAAGTGGGGCGCCTGCTACGTCGCCGCCCGCCTCACGGGCGAGGACCACGCCACCGCCATGGGTATCGGCGCCTTGATGAACTCGCGTGGCCTGATGGAACTGATCATCATCAATATCGGCCTACAGAAGGGCATCATCGGCCCGACGCTGTTTTCGATGCTGGTCTTGATGGCCATCGTCACCACCGTAATGGCCAGTCCGCTCTTTGAGCTCGTCTATGGCAGGAAGGCGCGCGAGCGCGGCGAACTGGACGCCGCGCCGGCCCCGGCGAAGGCCTAGATCACGACCTTGCCAATTTCCTTGGTGACTTGCTCGGGCGTGCAGTCCAGCCGGTCGAGGATCTTAGAGCGTGACGCCGAAAGTACGAACCGGCTTCGGCGTCACGCTCTGGCAGCTGAAGCAGGCGAGCCCATCGCGGAACCCGTCTTGCAAAAAACCATCACGCCCAGTCCCGCAAGCGTTCGACGGCTTTGCTCGTCTGATCCTGCGCCAAAGCAGCGACCTCGCCCACGACAATGAGCACAGGGCCTCCGCACGTCGGGACCGGTCCTGACGTCAGCGTACCAAGAGACGTCGTGGTCAGTCGCGCGTCGGCCGCGCCGGCCCGTTCGATCACGGCTACGGGCGTTGAGGTCGCGCGCCCCGCCGTGACCAGAGCCTTGGCAAGATCGGGCGCGGCCTCGCCCCCCATATAGATCGCGATGGTCGCCTCGGCGTCCGCGCCGGAGCGCCAGTCCCCCACGACCGCACCGTTCTCGACCCGAGCCGTCGTGAAGACCACGCGTCGCGCCTGTCCGCGATGGGTCAGCGGGAATCCAAACTGGGCCGCAGCGGCGCAGGCCGCCGTAACACCAGGCACCATCTCAGTCGCGATCCCGTAGGCGCTCAGGAACGCCGCCTCTTCGCCCACGCGGCCGAAGATCGACGGATCCCCGCCCTTCAGGCGCACAACCCGAAGACCGCGCCGCGCCAGGCGGAGCATGATCCGGTTGATCTCATGCTGAGTCATGCTGGGCTTGCCGGCGCGCTTTCCGGTCTGGATACGAATACAGCCGGGCGGAGCCAGGGCGACGGCCTCTTCCGAACACAAGGCGTCGTAGAGAAGCGCCCCGGCCCCCTGGACCGCGCGCATCGCCCGCACCGTCATCAGATCGACAGGACCAGGTCCCGCGCCGACCAACAGAACCCGTCCTGGCTGAACGCTAGAGGACATCGGCGGTCTCCCGTTTGGCGTCGGCGAAGACGCCGATCATGCGGCTGATTTCTGGACGGCAGGAGCCGCAGTTCGTGCCGGCCCCGGTGACGGCGCCGACGGCGTCGGCGGTCAAAGCCCCGGCGGCGATGGCGGCCTCGATCGCCTTGGCGCCGACCTTGAGACAGGCGCAAACCATCGGCCCCTTGTCGATCGGCGCGCCGGGCGCGAAGCCATGCAGCAAGGTTGCGCGCGTCTGCGGCGTCAGCGGCGCGGTAAAGAGCTCGGCCAGCCAGTCGCGCGGCGGCAGGCGACCAGCCTCTGTCATGTAGAGAACAGCGACCAGCGTGTTGTCGCGGACCCAGGCCTCGCGCAGCCCGCCCGTGGCGGCGTCTTCATAGGCGACGATCTCGCCCGTCAGCCCCCGAACCAGTCGCTTGCGCAAGGCCGCGCGCTGAGCGCGATCTCCCCGCCCGGCGAACTCGTGTTGGTGACAGGCCTCTCGCGGCGTGCGCCGCCAGACAAGCTCTGGGTCGACCACGACCGCCGGTTCGCGTGCGAGGAAGAACCCCTTCCAGGTCTCGCGATAGGCGCCAAGGCGCGCCGGGGTGTGCTTGAACTCAGGCTGGCCTGAGGCCGGGTCGGTCATCGGCGCCACGAGGGCGTTGGCGCGACCGGCCGGCGCGAAGGCGTTCGTCCAGTGCATCGGCATGAACAGCGAGCCGCGCCGCTGGCGATCGCTGAGCTTGGCCACGGCCACAGCCTCGGCGCGGGTCGTCATCACCCGGGCCAGAGCGCCGTCGGTCAGGCCGACCGCCTTGGCGTCGTCGGGGTGAACCTCGACATAGGGCTCGGGCGCATGCTGACACAGGTCGGGCGCCAGGCCCGTTCGGGTCATGGTGTGCCACTGGTCGCGGATGCGGCCGGTGTTCAGCGCCATCGGGAACTTGTCACTGGTCGCCTCGGCCGGTCCGCGAGGCCGCACCGGAACCAGGCGCGCGCGACCATTTGGTGTCTGAAAGCGCCCGTCCTCGAACAGGCGCGCCCTGCCCCGTCCCTCCGCGTTCACCGGCCACTGGACAGGCTCAAGCGCGTCATAGGCCTGAGGATCCAGCCGGGTGAGCCCCTCCAGATTGAGCACGCGCCCGGTGTTCTCATAGGCCGTCAGGCGGGCCCATTCGCGAAACACGCTCGCCGCGTGCGGCCAACCAAAGCCGTCGAAGCCCATGGCCTGAGCGACGTCTGCGATGATCCGCCAGTCGGCGCGGGCCTGGCCCGGCGGCGGGAACAGCGCCCGTTGGCGTGAGATCCGCCGCTCGGAATTGGTCACCGTGCCGTCCTTCTCGCCCCAGGCCAGGGCGGGCAGCTTGACGTCGGCGAAGGCCGTGGTGTCGGTGTCGACGCAGTCGGAGACCACCACGAACGGGCAGCGATCCAGCGCTTCGCGCACTGCGCCGCTGGCCGGCAGGCTGACCGCCGGGTTGGTGGCCATCACCCACAAAGCCTTGATCCGGCCGTCATGGACCGCCTCGAACATGTCGATGGCTTTGAGACCCGGCGCGCGGGCCGTGTTCGGCGCGCCCCAGAAGCGGGCCACGCGGTCGCGCTCCTCGGGCGAGAAGTCCATGTGGCCGGCCAGGGTGCTCGCCATACCGCCGGTCTCGCGGCCGCCCATGGCGTTGGGCTGGCCGGTGATCGAGAACGGACAGGCGCCCGGCTTGCCGATCCGCCCGGTGGCGAGATGAGTGTTGATGATGGCCAAGCCCTTGGCGACGCCCTGGGCCGACTGGTTCGCGCCCATCGAGAACAGGCTGACCGTACGCGGATGGGCGGCGAAGAGGTCGAAGAAGGTCTGCAGGTCCGCAAGGGCCAGGCCGCAGTCGGCCGCCACCGCTGAAGGCGACTGGTCGTCCTCGTCCAGCGCCGCGACCACCGCCGCATAGCCGTCGACATGGTCGCGCAGGAAGCCTGCGTCGATCGCGTCGCGCCGGATCAGATCGGCCAGCAACCCGTTCCAGAGCCGGACATCGCTTTGCGGCGCCAGGGCCAGGTGAAGATCCGCGCCCTCGGCGGTGTCGGTGCGGCGAGGGTCGATGACCACATGCTTCTGGCCTCGCGCCTTGGCCGCCTCCATCCGCCGGAACAGCACGGGATGGGTCCAGGCGGCGTTGTGACCGCTGAACACCACGAGGTCCGCCAGGTCGAGATCCTCGTAGCAGCCGGGCACAAGGTCCGCGCCGAAGGCCTGCTTGTGAGCGACGACCGCCGAGGCCATGCACAGGCGGCTGTTGGTGTCGATATTGCCCGAGCCGATGAAGCCCTTCATCAGCTTGTTGGCGACGTAGTAGTCCTCGGTCAGCAGTTGGCCGGACACATAGAAGGCCACGCTGTCGGGACCATGCCGGGCGATCGTCTCCCGAAAGCGTCGGGCGACCAGGCTCGTGGCGTCATCCCAGCTGGCGGCGCGTCCCTGGATCGTCGGTTCCAGCAACCGGCCCGCCAGCGAGACCGTCGCGCCCAGCGCCGTGCCCTTCGAACACAGTCGACCGTGATTGGCGGGGTGAGCCGCGTCGCCGGAAATCGCCACCGCGCGCGTTCCGGCCGCCGTCGCGCCGATCACGCCGCAACCCACCCCGCAATAGGGACAGGCCGTGCGGGTCGCGGTCAGGGCGGCGCAGCCGTCGGCCATCTAGAGAGTTCCCTCCAGGCTGAGCAGCAGGCGGCCGTCCTCGACGCGCAGGGCGACAACGGGCGTGCAGCCCTTGCCCTTGTCGGCCCCCATCGCCTCGCCGGTGGCCAGGTCGATGTTCCAAGCGTGCAACGGACAGGTCACGGCCCGGCCATGGACAATGCCCTCGCTGAGCGGACCGCCCTTGTGCGGGCATTTGTCCATCAAGGCGAAGACCTCGCCATCGCCGGTGCGGAAGATGGCGATATCCCCGTGCGGGCTGGGCACGCGTCGCGCGCCGCGCCGCGGCACGTCGGTCACCGCCCCGACGTCGATCCAGACTGGCGTTTTGACGTGCGTATTCATGCGGGAACGAACTCCATCCGGCGGCTCATCGGGGTGAACTCCTCGTTGTGACGGCCCGCCACGCGCTCGGCCCACGGATCGATCCGGGCGAAGCGCTGCGAATAGACGAAGCGGTCGTAGAGGGCTTTGCGCTGGTCGGGATCGGTGACCTGGTCGCGGATGGACTCCAGGCCCACGCGGTCCATCCACTTGTAGACCCGCTCCAGGTACCAGCCCTCCTCGCGGTAGAGCTGCATGGCTGCGGCGATGACCCAGACGGCCTCGTCCTCGGTCGCCACCCGGGTCAGGACCTGCGTGCCCTGAATATGAAGGCCGGCCGCGCCGCCGATATGGATCTCGTAGCCGCTGTCGACGCAGACCACGCCGAAGTCCTTGCAGGTGGCTTCGGCGCAGTTGCGCGGACAGCCCGACACGGCCAGCTTGACCTTGGCTGGCGCCCACGAGCCCCACAGGAACTTCTCCAGCCGCATGCCAAGGCCCGTGGAGTCCTGGGTCCCGAACCGGCACCAGTCAGAGCCAACGCAGGTCTTCACCGTCCGCAGGCCCTTGGCGTAGGCGTGGCCGCTGACCATGCCGGCGGCGTTGAGGTCGGCCCAGACCGCGGGGAGGTCGTCTTTCTTGACGCCCAAGAGGTCGATGCGCTGGCCGCCGGTGACCTTGACTGCCGGAATAGCGAACTTCTCGGCGACGTCGGCGATGGCGCGCAGCTCGGCCGGGCTGGTCATGCCGCCCCACATGCGCGGCACCACCGAATAGGTCCCGTCTTTTTGAATGTTTGCGTGGACCCGCTCGTTGATGTACCGCGACTGCTTGTCGTCGCGATACTCGCCCGGCCAGGCGCACAGCAGGTAGTAGTTCAGGGCCGGCCGGCACGAGGCGCAGCCGTCGGGCGTGGACCACTCCAGCGCCTGCATCACCGCCGGCATCGACTTCAGGCCCTGCTCTACGATCGCGCGTCTCACGTCGCCGTGGGTCTTGGGCGAGCACTTGCAGATCGGCTTGGGCCCGGTGTGGGCCTGGAAGCCGTCGCCCAGCGTCAACTTCAGGACCTGCTCCACCAGCGGCGTGCAAGATCCGCACGAAGCCGAGGCCTTGGTCACCGCCCGGACATCGTCCAGCGTGGCTAGGCCTTGGCCCGTGATCGCAGAGGTGATCGCCCCTTTGCAGACGCCGTTGCAGCCGCAGATTTCCTGCGTATCGGGCATGGCTGCAACGGCCGTACTAGGGTCCAGGCCGGCCAGCCCTTCGGTGATCGCCTGGCCGAAGATCAGGGTCTCGCGGATGCCGGCGACATCGGCGCCGGCCTTCATCAGATCAAAGTACCAGCCGCCGTCGGCCGCATCCCCGAACAGCACCGCGCCGGCGACCTTGCCGTCCTCGATGACCACCCGCTTGTAAACGCCGCGCGCGGCGTCGCGGAAGACGATGTCCTCGCAGCCCTCGCCGCCGGCGAACTTGCCGGCCGAGAACACGTCGACGCCCGAAACCTTCAGACGGGTCGACAGCACCGAGCCCTGATAGACGCCCTCCCCGTCGGTCAGCGCCTCCGCCAGCGCGCGACACATCTCCCAGATCGGCGCGACGAGGCCGTAGCATTGCCCCCGGTGCTCGACGCATTCGCCGACCGCGAAGACATCCGGATCGGAGGTCTGCATGGCGTCGTCGACGACCACGCCGCGATTGACCTCAAGACCAGCGGCCTTAGCCAGGGTCGCATTCGGCCGGATGCCCACCGCCATCACCAGCAGGTCGCACGGCAGCACACGGCCATCCTTGAGCTTGAGCCCTGCAACCTGTCCGTCGGCGCCGACAATCTCCTCGGAGTGCGCGCCCAGCACCGTCTCGACGCCGCGATCGGCCAGAGCCTCGCGCAGCAGGTAGCCGGCGCTTTCGTCCAGCTGGCGCTCCATCAGCACATCCATCAGGTGGACGACGGTGGCGGCCATGCCGCGACGGGCCAGGCCGTAGGCGGCCTCCAGCCCCAGAAGACCGCCACCGATGACCACCGCCCGCGCCTCCGGCCTGGCTGAGGCGGCCAGCATGGCGTTGACGTCGTCGAGGTCGCGGAAGGTCACCACGCCCTTGAGGTCACCGCCGGGCAGCGGCAGGCGGAACGGGTCTGACCCCGTCGCCAGGATCAGCTTGTCGTAGCCGACCTCCAGCCCGCCCTCGGCGAAGACCTTCCGGGCGGCAGGGTCGATCGCGGTGACAGCGCGGCCGGCGTGCAACGTGATCCCGTTGTCGCGGTACCAGGCCTCGTCGTTGATGACGATGTCCTCGAACGCCTTCTCGCCCGCCAAAACCGGCGAGAGCATGATGCGGTTGTAGTTCACGCGCGGCTCGGCGCCGAAGATGGTGACGGCGTAGCGGTCCGGGTCGCGCTTGAGCACTTCCTGGACCGCTCGGCAACCGGCCATGCCGTTGCCGATGACGACCAGACGCAATTTGGGCGCAGCTTGGGTCATGGGGCTTCTCTTTGAGGGAGGCGCAGGGTTAGACGCGGACGGGCGCGGCGTCGTCGTGCAGGGTCGGCCAAACCGCCCGCCAGCGGGCCTTGAGGCTAAACAGCGCGACCAGGGCGAACACGGCCAGCAGGGCGAAACCGATGAATCCGGACTGGTAGGAGCCGGTCATCTTCTTGGCCAAGCCGAGCGTCGAGGCCAGGTAAAAGCCGCCAAGACCGCCGGTCATGCCGATCAGGCCGGTCATGACGCCGATCTCCTTGCGAAATCGCTGCGGGGCCAGCTGGAACACCGCGCCGTTGCCAGCGCCCAAGGCCAGCATGGCGAACAGCAGCACCGCCAAGGCCACGGCGGCGGAGGGCAGTTGGAAGCTGGCCACCGTCAAGCCGACTGCAGCCAGCACATAGACCACGCTCAGCGTCCGCACCCCGCCGTAGCGGTCAGCCAGCGCGCCGCCGACCGGGCGGATGAACGAGCCGGCGAACACGCAGGCGGCGGTGAAGAAGCCGGCGATCACCGGATCCAGGCCGTACTCGGAGTTGAAGTACATGGTCAGCGACGAGGCCAGACCCACAAACCCGCCGAAGGTCACGCCATACAGCAGCATCAGCCACCAGGCGTCGGGAACCTTCAGGACATCCAGGTACTCGGCAAGCTTCTTGGGCGCAGGCTGCTCGGGCGCATCCTTGGCCAGGACCAGATAGGCGACGAAGGCGAAGGCCAGCGGGATCGCCGCCAGGCCGATGACGTTCTGCCAACCGAAGGTCTTGGCCAGGGCGGGCGCGAACAGCGCGGCCAGGGCGGTGCCGGAGTTACCGGCCCCGGCGATGCCGAGGGCCAGGCCCTGATGCTCGGCCGGGTACCAGCGCGAGGCCAGCGGCAGCGCCACCGCAAAGGAGGCGCCGGCCACGCCCAGCACCAGGCCCAAGGCCAGGATCTGTTGATAGTTGTGAAGACCCACAGCCCAAGCGGTGACAAGTCCGGCCAGCACGATCAGTTGGCCAATGATCCCGGTCTTCTTGGGACCGATGCGATCGACCAGGACGCCGTTGACCAAGCGTAAAAGCGCGCCGGCCAGCACCGGAACAGCAACCATCAAGCCCTTCTGAGCGGGATCAAGACCAAAGTCCTTGGCGATCGCCACGCCCAGCGGCCCCAGGATCACCCAGACCATGAAGCTGAGGTCGAAATAGAGAAAGGCGGCGAACAGGGTCGGGGTGTGTCCGGCCTTGAGGAATTCACGGGAGAGCATATGGGCCTCGATCGTCTGCGTGTCTGCGAGAGCGAGGCGGCGGCGCCTCGGGCGACTGACCGCATCGGAGCGGTCCTCTGGCAGCCGCGAACGCCGTTGTTCGGTGGCCTTGATCCGAGTGGAGCCCGGTGGAGGGTCTGAGTCACCTGCGCGGCGACGGGGCGTCCCCAGGCTTTGCGATCTCGCACGCTTGCTCAGCAATTAAGCGACAGCAGCGCTCAGCATTTAAGCAGGTCAGTCGCGCAGGCGGCCGATAGCGAAGCTAGAAGCATAGGCCAGGGGCGCGGCGGGATCGAACGGCCGCTGGTCGAACAGCCGGGCTGCATCCGGGGTCGCCGCATCCTCGAAGCTCAGCGCCGGATCGAGAATGGGGTCCAACGTCAGAGCGGCTGCGCGATAGAGGTCCGGGCGGTAGACGCGCGCGACCAGCGCCTCAAGGTCGGCGTCGGCGCCCGCCTGCCCCCAGCGGACCATCTGCGATGCGAACCACAGGCCATGCTCGGGCCTCGGCAGGCCGGCCCCGTCGCGGTGGAAGACAATCTCGGTCTTGAGAGCGCGCGCGATGGCGTCGGCGGGCGCGCCCACCCACTCCGGCCGCGCCAGGAGCTCGACCAGGACCTCATGGTTCTGTGGCGCGTCCGCCCAAACGGCCGCGCGCATCAACGCCCGCAGGCAGGCCTTCAGATCATCGGGCCGCGTCGAGGCGAAACGCGCCGCCATGCCCAGCACCTTGTCGGGACCCGACGGCCAGAACCGGGAGGCGGTGATCAGGATCTCCCCGACGCCTTCGGCCTCGGCCACAGCGTTCCAAGGCGCGCCGACGCAGAAGCCGTCCACCGCCCCCGCCCGCATCTGCTCGACCATGCGAGGCGGCGGAATGACGACGATGCGCACGTCCTTGTCTGGATCGACCCCGCCCTGCGCCAGCCAGTAGCGCAGGAAGTAGTTGTGCATCGAATAGGGGAACACCACGGCGAAGGTCAGTGGCGGCTCACCGCGAACACGCCGCGCCTCGACCACCCCCGCCAAGCCCGCGGCGGTGGCCGGCGCATCTTGAGACGCCGGACCAGCCGAATGCAAAGCGCCCGCCAACGTGCGCGACACGGTGATCGCGCTGCCGTTCCGGTTCAGCGCCATGGGCGCAATGATGTCGGCCTCACCCGCCACCGTCGCGGCCAAGGCCATCGGCGCCAGCATGTGCGCGCCGTCCAAAGCCCCCACCGCCACCTTGTCGCGGACGGTGGCCCAGGAGGCTTCGCGCGACAACTCGACCTCCAGTCCCTCCTCGGCGAAAAAGCCCATCGTCTTGGCGACGGCCAGCGGCGCGCAATCCGTCAAAGGGATGAACCCTAGACGCAAATCGAGGAAGCTGCTCACGCGCCGTCTCCTCGCAGCACGCCGGCGAAGGCCAGGAGATCAGCGGCCACCGCCCCGATGGACTTGCCTCGATCCATGGCCAGTTTCCTCAACAGCCGATAGGCCCCGTCCTCGTCCAGGCCGCGCTCCTTCATTAAAAGCCCCTTGGCGCGCTCCACGGTTTTGCGGGCTTCGAGATCGGCCTTGGCCTTGGCCAGGTCGCCGCGCAACTGCTGGGTCAAGGCGAAGCGGCTCATGGCCACGTCGAGGATCGGCCGCACCCGCCCCGGGGCCAGACCGTCGACCACATAGGCCGCCACGCCCGCCCGCACGGCCTGTTCGGCCAGGCCCGGCTCGGAGCGATCCACGAACATCACCACCGGACGCCCTTGGCTGGACTCCCTAAGGCTATCCAGCGTGTCGCGGTCGGGGCTCTCGGCGGCGATCACGACCACGTCGGGCGCAAAGGC
Organism: Caulobacter vibrioides; assembly: GCA_002280275.1. GTDB lineage: Bacteria > Pseudomonadota > Alphaproteobacteria > Caulobacterales > Caulobacteraceae > Caulobacter > Caulobacter vibrioides_A. The sequence goes on from NCDQ01000033.1 coordinate 11,240, forward strand.
CACGACTTCGGCCTCGATGTAGACAGCCGCGTGGCGGACCTCCAAGGGCTGAACCCCCTCAAGGCCCTGGGCCACAAGCGCCGCCCGGGCGGCGTCAGGATCGATCACGAGCACGCGCATCGCCCGCAGTCCTAGGTGCGCGCGCCGGGATCGGGAGCAGGAATCCGCTCCACATCGCTGCGACGCGTAGTGTGCTGAATATGAAGGCGCCGACGCTCAGAAGACCGGCGCCTCGGTGCGAGGGGCCTCAACTGCGGGGCCGACGCCCAAACCATCACGCGGCGCGGCGCGCATAGAGGAACTCGATCACCGCCGCGCGCGCATGGACAGAGGTTGGATGCTCGGCCACGGCCAAGCGGTCGCGCGGTCGCTCCAGCGGCACGTCCAGCACCTGCCCCACGCAGGCGCGCGGGCCGTTGGTCATCATCACGATGCGGTCAGACAGCAGCGTCGCCTCATCGACATCGTGGGTGATCATCAGCACGGTGTTCTTTAGAACCGAGTGAATCTCTATGACGCTGTCCTGCAGATGCGCCCGGGTGAGAGCGTCCAACGCGCCGAACGGCTCATCCAGCAGCAGGACCTTGGGCTCCATCGACAGCGCCCGGGCGATGCCCACCCGCTGCTTCATGCCGCCTGACATCTCGGCGGGCCGCTTGTCGAGCGCATGGGTCATCTTCAACAGTTCAAGGTTGTGAAACACCCAATCCTTGCGCTCGGCCGCCGCTACACAGTCGATAGGCCTATAGGGGGCGGCCGAGCGCCATGAGCTGCCGTTGGCTAGGCTCTAAACGCCGGACATTCCGCGCGCAGGTTAGAAAGGCGATCCTGCATTCACTTTGGGTGATCTGCTCAGGCATCTTCATGCGCTATGCTGATTTTGACAGAACATCAGACTATAGGTGCGAATGTTGATGGCAAGTAAGGTCAAAGAGGGCAGACGCGTAACATTTGTCTAGTTGTCACAATCTACTGATAGCAACCTACTTTCATGACATTGGCCACACACGATCGGGCGATCTGGCTGGCGCGCAACGCACTGCCGCACGAGCCAGCCCTGCGCGCGTGGCTATCTCGACGCCCCCTGGCGGGCCTCGAGATCGACGACATCGTGCAGGAGACCTATGCGATCCTCGCGGGCCTGGAGCGGGTCGACCACATCGTCAACGGGCGCACCTACATATTCGAGGTCGCCAAGTCAGTGGTGTTGCGCGCGCTGCGCCGCAGCCGCATCGTCACTTTCGAGGCCCTGGCCGAGGCTGAGGGCCTTGAGCCGCCTAGTGGCGAGCCTTCGCCCGAGACCGTCGCCGCCGACCGCCAGGAACTGTCGCGCATTGCCGCCCTGATCGCCGGCCTGCCGACTAAGTGCCGCGAGGCCTTCACCCTGCGCAAGGTACACGGCCTGTCGCAGCGCGAGGTCGCCCGCCGCATGGGCGTTTCCGAGAACACGGTCGAAAAGCACGTCGGAAAGGGCATCGGTGTGCTGATGAATGCATTGGGACGTGGCGGAAACGGACGCTTCCAGGCATCTAGGAACCTTGCCGAGCGGAACCCAGACCAGGACCAGAGTGAAGTTGACCGCGATCCGAGAGAGCAGCGCCGATATTGACGCCGCCGCAGCCGCCTGGGCCGCGCGCGTCGAC
>NCDQ01000034.1 GCA_002280275.1 Caulobacter vibrioides
GTCGGTGTGACAGACGCCGGTGGCCTTGATCTCGACCATCACTTCGCCGGCCTTGGGGCCTTCGAGGTCGACCTCGACGATCTCCAGCGGCTTCTTGGCTTCGAAGGCGACGGCGGCGCGGGTCTTCATCGGGAGGTCTCCTCAGAAACGAGTCGGCGCGACTTTGCCGCCGCGCGCGGTCCGGGTCGAGCCCCGATCAGACCTTCACGACGGCCGGGACGCGGAAACGGCCGTCCAGCATTTCCGCCTTGGGAAGATAGGCCCGCAGGAACAGCGCGAACGGGCCGGACTGGGGGGCTGGCAGCCAGTTGGCGGTCTTGTCGCCGCCCGGATCCGTGCGGCCGATCCAGATATCCAGAGTCCCGTCGGCGTTGCGCTTCAGGCCCTGGGTGCGGTCGCCGATCGTGTAGCGATGGATCGGGTTGTCAGTGAAGAAGAACTGGCCATCGCGCGCGGCCTCGTACATCGACAACGACCAAAACCCATCCACGGGCAATTGCGCCGGCATGGTCAAGCGATACGGGCCGTCTCCGGTGAAGGTTCCCACGCCGTCGTCGCCGGCCGCCTTCATGTACAGGGCCTCGGCCACGGGCAGCGCGCCCAGCCCCTGCAGCGCGACGATGGCCCGGTAGAGATAGTCCTGACCGTAGTCGCCAAGGTTGGGGCGCGGATACGACCAGCCGCTGATAAAGGTCTGCCGCCCCTGGGCGAGAAGCGTGATCATCCGCGCCTGCTGGACGCCCTTCGCTGCTGCAGCCTCATCGAAAGGTCCCGCGCCCAGGAAGGCCGCCGCACGCTTTAGGATGCGTAAGTCGGTGGGCGGCGCCGGATCGGCGGCCAGCAGCGCGCGCGCGGTCGCAAAGTAGTCGGCGGGCTGGGCGTCACGCGCGGCGTAAGTGGCGACCGGCGCCGGGGGCGCGCCCTTCAGACTGAAGCCGTCCTGCGCCTTGTGGGCGGCCGCTAGATCATCACCCCCATCGGTGAGGATACGGATCAGCAGCCACGCATGCGGCGTGGCGACGCGGGTGGGATTGGGCCCGGTCGACGCCTGGCCGGGTCCGACCAGGGTGAAGGTCCCGCCCTCCCCGCCAACGGTGCGGGTGCTGAGGACGACGTTGTTGTTGGTGAACATGTCCATCACCGCCACCGAGTAGTAGCGCTTGCCCAGCGGCGGGATGGTCAGGGTCGCGGGGCCCTTCGTCAGGTCCAGGAAGGCTGACGAGTAGAGCGTGTCGTTGTTGGGCGTCGTCACCCAGCGGGCGTTGTGGTCCGACAGGGTCCGGGTATGGGTCAGGGCGTTGATCGCCGCGCCGGCGCTCTTGAGCAGCCGCGCGCGCGTGGTGGCCATCTCGATCAGCGGCAGGGCGTAGAGGTAGGCGTCGCGCGCCGCCAAGGGATCGCTTTCCGCAGCTTGGGCGGCCGACACCAGCGCGGGCGAAAGCCCCAGCGCGCTGGCCATGGCCAGCCATTCCCGACGGTTCATGCCACCCTCCCCAACACTTGTTTGAAGGCAGTTGAACGCGAGACGCCGCGCGGCGCAAGCACCGCGCGACGCGGATTGGGTTCAGGCCGCGTGGGCGTGGCGCGCCGCGTGTACGACGCTTTCCAGGGTGATGATCGTCGCGTCCACCCGGTCATGGGCGTCCGAGCCGATCACCTTCTTGGTGGCGGCGGTCGACAGAGCCTCGCGCAGATGGCCCAGGGCGCGCGGCGGCGCGATCAGGATCACTTGGTCGATGGTGTTGTGCGCCAGCACCGCATCGACGCGTTTCGCCAGCGTATTCAGGAACGCCCTTTCGGCGCGGTCGTGGGCGTCGCCGCTGTGGGTGATATGGCTGGGCGCGCCGTGATCGTGGTGCTCCTTGACGTCCGAGAGCCACTCGGGACGGTCATGCAGCGGACCGTCGATCCGACGCTGCTCCAGCAGTCGGGCGCGGCGGCCGTCGGCGACAACGACCAGGGTGATGGCGTCGGGGTTCATGGAAGGCTCCTTGCTGGATCACGACCCTGACGGTGCGCTCGATAAGACCGCACGCGGATGATCGAGGTCAAAATCCGCCAGGACGCCGCGCCCTTAAGGGGCGTCCTTCTTGGCCTTTTCGGCCAGCTTGGCCAGCACCCGACCGCGCCCCTTGCTGAGCGCGGTGATCACGCCCCGGAAGGTGCGAACCTCCTGGTCGGACAGACGCGCGCGCGCCAGCGGCACACGCAGATTGCGCACCATCGACGGCTTCTTCTCGGGCGGGTGATAGAAGCCCGCCTTCTCCAGTTCGTCCTCGAGATGCTCGTAGAGACCCAGCAGCGTGGCCTGATCGGCCGGCTCCTCGACGTTGTGCTCGAACTTCTTCCAGGGTCGGTCGTCCTGGGTCATCTTCCATTCGTAGGCGTTGATCGACACCGCCTGGGCCAGGTTCAGCGAGCGAAAGCGCTCGTCGATCGGGATCGAGACGATGGCTTGGCACAGGGCGATGTCATGCGTCTCCAGACCCGCGCGCTCGCCGCCGAACAGCAGCCCCACGGCCCGCCCCTGGGCGACCTCTTCAGCCAGGTGTCCGGCGCTTTCGCGCGGCGTATAGACCGGCAGTCGGGTCTCGCGCGGCCGCGCCGTGGTGGCGTAGACCAGCTTGAGGTCGCCGATCGCCGCCTCGAGCGTGTCGAACACCCTGGCGTCGTCCAGCGGCCAGTGCGCGCCCGAGGCGCTGGCCCACGCCCGTTCCTGCGGCCAGCCGTCACGCGGCCGCACCAGACGCAAGTCCGACAGGCCGAAATTGGCCATGACCCGCGCCACCGAGCCGATGTTCTCGGCCAGTTGAGGTTCGTTGAGGATCACGCAGGGGGGAACGGGCTTGGTGGCGGCGGCGTCAGTCATGCGCGTCCTTTGCCGCCGACCAGCGGCCGGATGCAAGCGCTTCTAGAGCCTCGCGCGTCAAAACGGGACCGTTTTGAGGCGATAACGAGGCGCTAAATCAAACACTTAGAGCGTGACTGGCGCCGAAACCGGTTCCCACTTTCGGCGTCACGCTCTAGCGGCGCACCCGCGCCAAGGCCTCGAGCAGTTGGGCCGGATGCAGCGGCTTGGCCAGATGCAGATCGGCCCCCGCCGCCCGCGCCGAGGCCACATGCTCTTCCATGGCGTTGGCGGTCAGCATGATCACCAGGATCGGCGAGGCGCCCGACGCCTTCTCCCGCGCCCGGATCGCGCGGGTGGCCGACAGGCCGTCCAGCACCGGCATCTGCATGTCCATCAGGACCGCGTCGAAGCGACCCTGCTCCAGCGCGTCCAGCGCCGCCTGACCGTCCTCGACCATCGTCAGGTCCACGCCGAAGGGCTCCAGGACGATCTCGACCACCTTGCGGTTGGTCGGGTGGTCCTCGGCCACCAGAACCCGCATGCCTTCCAGCGAGATCTCGCGATCCTCCTCGACGGCGACGTCGGCGATCTCTGCGCAGCGCGGCAGCGGCAGGACCACTTCAAAGCGCGCGCCCCGCCCCGGGGTCGCCTCGGCCGAGATCGTTCCCTGCATCATTTCAGCGAGGGCGGCGCAGATCGAGAGGCCAAGGCCCGTTCCGCCGAACTGCCGCGTGATCGACTGGTCGGCCTGGACAAAGCGCTTGAACAGGCGGTCGCGCACGGCGTCGTCGAACCCGACGCCCGTGTCGCGAACGACGAAGCGCAGCGCCTCGCCCTGGCGGTCGACGTCCAGGCAGACCTCCCCCGCCGCCGTGAACTTGACTGCATTGGCCAGCAGGTTGGAGAGGATCTGGCTGATCCGCCCCGCATCGCCATCATAGAACCCTTCCGCGTCCGGCGAGACCGACCAGCGGAACGTCAGTTGCTTGGCCTCCGCGGCCGCCGCGTGCAGCTCGGCCATGCCGCGCACCAGCTGAACCAGATCGAACGGCGCCGGACTGAGCTGGAATTGGCCCGCTTCGATCTTGGAGACATCCAGGATGTCCCCCAGCACCTGCTCCAGCAATCGGCCGGACGAGGTCACCAGCGACGCCAGTTCGCGGCGGGTCTCAGCGTCCTCCTCCTCGGCCAGACGGTCGCCGATGGCGATGACGCCATTCAGCGGCGTGCGCAGTTCGTGGGACATGTTGGCCAGGAACACCGACTTGGCCTGGTTGGCCCGCTCAAGCTCGGCGGTGCGCACAGCCACCCGCTGCTCCAGCGAGCGCAGCAGCTCTTCATTGCGTTCGCGCTGCCGACGCAACGCCCGCGCCAGCGAGCCGATCTCGTCGGGCCTCGCCTCGAACGGACGGGCGGCCGCCGGATCGCCCTGCTGCTGCGCCTCGGCCAGGGCCTCGAGCGGGGCCGCCACCATTTGGTGGGTCAGGCGATAGAGCAGCAACACCTGCAAAACGACACCGAAGAAGCCGAACAGCAACACCCAGGAGGCCGTCTTCAGCGACGACCAGACCAGGTCGCTGGACGGGAAGCTCATCAGGAACCACCAGCCGGGCTCCGCCAGACGACCATAGGCCACCAGCCGATGGCCGTCGGCAGACAGCACCACGCCGACGTCGCGTCCTTCAGCGCGGATGCGGCCCATCAGGTTCTTGAGGTCATTGTCGGTCTGGAACCGGCGCAGAAGATCCGCGTCGACGAAGCCGTTGCGCGAGAGCCCCTGCGCGGCGACCAGCTCGCCGTCGTCGGCGACGATCATGTTCGACCCGCCGGGCAAGGCGTCGGCGACGGCGCGGAGAAGATAGGAATCGAGCGACAGGCTGGTCCCGAACGCCCCCATGAACTGACCCTTGTAGTAGAAGGGCGTCATGCAGGCCGCGTTGAGGCCCCGGCCGCTGGGGTCCGAGATCAGCCGCCGCAGCTTGGTGCATTTCATGATCCGCTCGGGATTGTTCTCCGGCAGGGTCAGGGTGGTCATTTCCTCCTTGGCGATGTCCAAGGTATTGGGCGCATCACGCCGATAGTACTGAAGCCTGTCCTCGCGCAGCGGGCCAAACATCACCAGACGCGTCTGCGGCGTGAAGAAGTAGAAGTTGTCGTAGTGCCGGATCTGAGCCTCGCCCGCCGCCGCCACCACGTCGGCGGCCGCGACGAACAGCGCCTGTTCGGCCCGGCTCATGGCCTCGGCGTTACGGAGATAGGCGCCCAGGCCATGAACGTACCGGCCGCCGACCCGCACCCCATCATAGAGCGCTGGGGCTGAACGGCGGGTGCCATCGCCTTTCGCGGGATAGAGGCGCTCAAACTCGGCCGTGATCGGCCCCGCAGGCTCATGATCCAGGCGTCGGGTCAGTGACTCGCGGGCCGCGTCGTGCACCCGCACCAGATCGGAGAACAACCGGTCCTCGGTCTTGACCCGCTCCCCGACATATTCGGCCAGATGCCGCGTTTGGGTGTCGGCCGCGCTCTCACGCACGAAGATGAAGGCCGCTGCGGTCGCGACGCTGGTCACGGCGATCGACAGGATCGCCACCATCGTCAGCAGTCGCCGCGCCAGCGGCGCGGTCACTCCGGCAATCGCCCCCGAACTGTTGTCCAAGCTTGCTCCCTGGCCCGCCCTTTGAGCCCGCCCCTCGGACTCTTCACCCAAAACCGGATACTCGAACGCTCAAGTTCGTAGCGGCGCCATACCGATCCGCTTTTCCCCCGCGACGCAACAGTCTATAGCCTCCCGGTCCGCGCCGCGTGCTGGCCCTGTGCGCCAGAACGCCGCAGGCGCGCCACCGCCAGAGGAACATCCCCGCAATGGCCAAGATCAAAGTCGCCAATCCCGTCGTCGACATGGACGGCGATGAAATGACCCGCATCATCTGGAAGCTCATCAAGGACAAGCTGATCTTCCCGTACCTGGATCTGGAACTCGACTACTACGACCTGTCGGTTGAAAACCGCGACGCCACCGACGATCAGGTGACCATCGACGCGGCCAACGCCACCAAGAAGCACGGCGTCGCCGTCAAGTGCGCGACCATCACGCCCGACGAACAGCGCGTCGAAGAGTTCAAGCTCAAGAAGATGTGGAAGTCGCCGAACGGCACGATCCGCAACATCCTGGGCGGCGTGATCTTCCGCGAGCCGATCATCTGCCAGAACGTGCCGCGTCTGGTGCCGGGCTGGACGCAACCGATCATCGTCGGCCGTCACGCCTTCGGCGACCAGTACCGCGCGACCGACTTCAAGTTCCCGGGCAAGGGCACCCTGTCGATCAAGTTCGTCGGCGAAGACGGCCAGACCATCGAGCACGAAGTGTTCAAGGCTCCGGACGCCGGCGTCGCCATGGCGATGTACAACCTCGACGACTCGATCCGCGACTTCGCCCACGCCTCGTTCGCCTACGGCCTGAACCGCGGCTATCCGGTCTATCTCTCCACGAAGAACACGATCCTCAAGGCCTATGACGGCCGCTTCAAGGACATCTTCCAGGAGATCTACGACGCGCACTACGCCGAGCAGTTCAAGGCCGCTGGCATCCACTACGAGCACCGCCTGATCGACGACATGGTGGCCTCGGCCCTGAAGTGGTCGGGCGGCTATGTCTGGGCCTGTAAGAACTACGACGGCGACGTGCAGTCGGACATCGTCGCTCAGGGCTTCGGGTCGCTGGGCCTGATGACCTCGGTGCTGATGACGCCGGACGGCAAGACGGTGGAAGCCGAAGCCGCCCACGGCACCGTCACCCGCCACTATCGCCAGCACCAGAAGGGCGAGAGCACCTCGACCAACTCGATCGCCTCGATCTTCGCCTGGACCCGTGGCCTGGCCCACCGCGCCAAGCTGGACAACAACCAGGACCTGGCCAACTTCGCCGCCACCCTGGAGAAGGTCTGCATCGACACCGTCGAAAGCGGCTTCATGACCAAGGACCTGGCCCTGCTGGTCGGCGACAAGCAAGGCTGGCTGACCACCGAAGGCTTCCTCGACAAGATCGACGAGAACCTGAAGAAGGCCATGGCCTAAGGACTCCGGGCCTCTAGCCCGTGAGCGAAACGCCCCGGAGGTCCTCCTCCGGGGCGTTTTTCTTGGACGCCCGTCACGCGCGAGCGGCCTTGCGACCCGCGCCGCACCTGTGATCTATCGGCGTTAACCATTCGGAGGCGGCATGACTCTGCAAAAGCGGATCTGGGACCTGATCGTGCTGGCGATCTTCGCGTTCGCCGCCGCCTTCGCGAGCGCGCCTTGGTTCGCGTTTCGGGCCCTCAAGGCGGCCGCGCAGTACGAAGATGTCCAGGCGATCGGCGAACTGGTCGACTTCCCGGCCGTGCGTCGCAGCCTGACCGGGCAGTTGATCGCCGACGCCCCGGCCGCCAAGCCCGAGGCTCCGTCGCTGTGGCGCGATCCGATGAGCGTCTTCAAGAAGGCCATCGAGCCGATCGCCCCGCCCGAGCCCAAGGTCGACCGTTATCTGACCGTGGCCGGTGTCTCGGCCCTGACGCGCGGCTATGCGCCGGGCAAGGCGCCACCCGCCTCCCGCCGCGACGACTCGCTGGGCGGCCAGATTCGCGACACGGTGCGCGGCCCCTACCCCGGCATCGCCTATTGGGATCCCAACCGCGTGCGGATCTCGGTCAAGCGTCCTGACGCCAGCCGCAAGGTCACGATCTTCACCTTCGAGCGCAAGGCGCTGTTCACCTGGAAGCTGGTGCATATCCGCCTGCCGGGCGACGAGCGTCAGGGCTGATCCAAACGCCGTGATCGCGCTTGTTGTCGATGTCGCCGGGCGCGTCTGGCCGTTTTTTCTGCTGGTCGCCTCAGGCGTCGCGCTCGCGCGGCTAAGGCTGTTTGACGCACGGATGACGCAGGGCCTCTCGGCCTATGTCTATTGGGTGGGTTTCCCCGCCTTGCTCATCCATTCTCTGTCGCGCCTGGGCCGTCCGGGCCCTGAACTGACGGCGGGGCTGGCGGCCTATGCGCTGGTGGGCCTGCTGGTCATGGGCGGCCTGCTCGTTGTCGGGCGCCTGCTGGGCTGGACCCGAGGCGAGCGCGCAGGGGCCGCCATGGCGTCTGGCGTCGGCAACAGCGCCTTCCTGGCGCTTCCCGTCACCGCCGCCGTGCTCGGACCCGAGACGGCCCGTCTGGTGGCCGGCGCCGTGGCGGCCGACTTCGTGGTGCTGGCGGCGACCGGCGTGGGCCTTCTGGGCTGGGCGGCCGGACGATCGGTCTGGCGCTCGACGGCGCAGGCCTTTCGCAATCCGGTGGTGGCCGCCGCCTTGCTGGGGCTGCTCCTGGCGTTGCTGAACCTGGCCCTGCCCCACCCCCTCGACCGCGCCGTCGGCATGGCGGCGGCCTCGGGCAGTCCGGTGGGCCTTGTCGCCCTGGGGGCGGCGCTGGGCCTTCGCCAGACCGAGGACGAGCCCGCGCCGGCCCACGCCCCGATCGCCCTGGCTGCGCTCGCCAAGCTGCTGGTCTTCCCCCTGCTGGTCTGGTGGATGGTCGGCCTGACGCCGGCGCCCGTCGACTTCCGGGCCGGGGCGACCCTAGTGGCGGCCGCGCCGACGGCGGTGAACGTCTTTATCCAGACCCGCGCCTACGGCGTCTGGCCGCGCGGCGCGGCGCGGACCGTGGCGCTGACGACCGCTATCTCGATCGCCTCCCTGTCGCTGGTGGCGATCCTGCTGACAGCCGGTGTCAACTAGGCGGCTAAGGTCTTCTCCAAGAGGAGACCCACATGATCAGCTACATCACCATCGGCGCCAGCGATCCCGACCGGGCCGGCGCGTTCTATGACGCGGCTCTGGGCGCGCTGGGCAGCCAACGGCTTTGGCGGCAGGGCGACTGGATCGGTTATGGGCCCGATCCCGAGCACGCCACGGTCATGATCTGCTCGCCCGAGAACGGCGAACCGGCCAAGGCCGGCAACGGGATCATGATCGGGCTGAAGGCCGAGTCGCCCCAAGCCGTCGACGCCTTCCACGCCGCCGCCCTGGCCCATGGCGGCGTCTGCGCTGGACCGCCGGGGCTGCGCCCCGCCTATGGCGAGGGCTACTACCTGGCCTACGTCCGTGATCCCGACGGCAACAAGCTGTCGGCGTTCTTCAAGGGCTGAGGCAGCCGGCGTCCGCCGCGAAACGGCGGACGCCTTCTCTCAGGTCCTGGGTGACAGCGGCAGGAAGAGATCCGTCACCGCCTCGTGTTCCGGAACGTCCGGAAAGAAGCTGACACGCTGGGCGAAGAACGGCGCATCGCGCGGCTCGCGTCCGCTGCGCGGCAGCCATTCGCCGTAGAGGAACCGCGAGGCCGCACGCAGATCATCGCTGGACCCGACCTGGCGCAGCACCGCGCACGGCCCGCCGGGGATCATGCCCGCCGTCACCCCATCGGCGTTGGGCGCGACCCGCGCGGTCGCCGCGCACAGGTCCATCCGGTACCGCTCGGCCGGCGTGTCGTCCGGGTCATCGTGGAAGACGTTGAACGTCGCGCTGACACGCGGCGGCAGGCCGGCGGCCTTACGCCAGGCGATGAACCGGCGGATCGCATCGCCCAGCCGGGCCGGATCGCCCTGGTGTCGCAGGACGGCGACCGGGGTGTCAGGAAAGTCGACGATGCGGACATCGTCGTCGGTGAAGGTCATGGTCTGTCTCCTGGCTTGAACCAGCGGCGACTGCGCCGCATGCCAAGGCTCCCAGCGCGGCGCTCGACGGAACGCCGACGGGCTCTGGTCGAACAGCCGCCGGAACGCGCGGCTGAACGCTTCGGGCCCCTCATAGCCGCTGTCGAGCGCGATCCCCAGCACCCCGTCCTGGTCGCGAAAGGCCAGGCGATAAGACGCCCGCTTCATCCGCGCCAACTGAACGTAGGCGGCGACCCCGATCCCGAACAGCCCCGAGAACTGACGCTGGAAATGGCGCCGCGAGAAGGCCGCGACCGCCGCCAGGACCTCGACGCTCAGGTCCTCATCCAGGTGCGCGTCGATATGATCGAGCACCCGGCGCATCCTGGCGTGATAGTTTTCAGCGATGTCCGGCTTCATCCGCACCTCCTTGGCGGAGACAGACCTAAGGCACCCCGCCGGCGCGAACCTGACCGATCGTGCGGTTCTGCGCGCCGACAAAAAAGCCCACCGCTCCGCAACGGAGGGTGGGCCTTGTTGTTTGGCGTGAGCGCCTTGGGATTTAGCCGGCCAAAGCCGCCTTGACGGCTGCGAGGCCTTCCTGGGCCTTGCTGTCGTCGGGCGCGCCGCCCTGGGCGAAGTCGGCCTTGCCGCCGGCGCCCTGCCCGCCCATGGCGATCACGGCGGCCTTGGCCAGATCAGCGGCGCTGAACTTGGCCGTCAGGTCGGCGGTGACCGCCACCGTCACGGCGGCCTTGCCCTCGGACGTGCCGACCAGGGCGACGACGCCGCTGGTCAGTTGCTTCTTGAACTCCTCGGCCACGCCGCGCAGCTCCTTGCCGCCGACGCCGTCGAGGACGCGGGCGATCAGGGCCACCCCATTGACGTCTTCCGGACCCGAGGCCGCGCCGCCGCCGCCCAGGGCCAGCTGCTTCTTGGCCTCGGCCAGCTCCTTCTCGAGGCGCTTGCGATCGGCGATCAGCGCGTCGACGCGCGCGCCGACTTCGGCGACGGGGGTCTTGAACTGGTCGGCCAGCGACTTGGCCACGCCTGCCTGATCCAGCAGGAAGCGGCGGGCCGCCTCGCCGGTCAGGGCCTCGATGCGGCGCACGCCGGCGGCGACGCCTTGCTCGGAGACGATCTTGAACAGGGCGATGTCGCCGGTGCGGGCGACGTGGGTGCCGCCGCACAGTTCCACCGAATAGGCCTTGGCCTCTTCGGTCAGCGACTTGCCCAGGGTCAGAACGCGTACGCTGTCGCCGTACTTTTCGCCAAACAGCGCCACGGCTCCGGCCTCGATGGCCTCCTGCGGGGCCATTTCCTTGGTCTCAGCCGGGACGTTCTGGCGGATGACTTCGTTGACCTCGGCCTCGATGCGGTCGAGCTCGTCAGCGGTCAGCGGACCGCCATGGCTGAAGTCGAAGCGCATGCGCTCGCCATCGACCATCTGGCCCTTCTGGGCGACGTGCGGGCCCAGCACGTGGTGCAGGGCGGCGTGCACCAGGTGCGCGGCCGAGTGGTTCGAGCGGGTAGTGTGACGACGCTCGGCGTCGACTGAGGCGACGACCTGGTCGCCAACCTTCAGATCGCTCGCCAGCTCGACGCGGTGGACGTGCAGTTCGCCCGCCTGCTTCTGGGTGTCGAGCACGCGGCTCTCGCGACCATGGGCCTCGATGACGCCGGTGTCGCCCGCCTGACCGCCGCTCTCGGCGTAGAAGCTGGTGCGGTCCAGCAGGACCTCGGCGGTCGTCCCGGCCGAGGCGCTCTCGACCTCGGCGCCGTCGACGACGATGGCCTTCACCACACCCGTGGTCTCGGTGGTCTCATAGCCGACGAAGTCGGTGGCGCCGGCCTTTTCCTTGATCGAGAACCAGGCGGCGGCCGCGCCCTGCTGGCCCGAGCCGGCCCAGTTGGCGCGCGCCATTTCGCGCTGCTTCTGCATGGCTGCGTCGAAGCCGTCGGTGTCGACGGTCAGCCCCTTGGCGCGGACGGCGTCCTGGGTCAGGTCCAGCGGGAAGCCGTAGGTGTCATAGAGCTTGAAGGCGGTCTCGCCGTCGAGCACGTCGCCGGCCGAGAGGTTGGCGGTGGCCTCATCCAGAAGACCCATGCCGCGACCCAGCGTGGTGCGGAAGCGCTCTTCTTCCTGGCGCAGGGTCTCGACGATCGAGGCCTCGGCGCGGCGCAGTTCCGGATAGGCCTGGCCCATCTCACGGACCAGGGTCGGGGCCAGGCGGTGCATCAGGGGCTCGTTGGCGCCCAGCAGATAAGCATGGCGCATGGCGCGGCGCATGATGCGGCGCAGGACGTAGCCGCGGCCTTCGTTCGAGGGCGACACACCATCGGCCAGCAGGAACGAGGACGAGCGCAGGTGGTCGGCGATCACGCGATGCGACGGCGCCTGGGCGCCCTCGGCCTTCACGCCGGTCAGCTCAACGCTGGCGGCGATCAGGGCCTTGAAAAGGTCGATATCGTAGTTGTCGTGCTGGCCCTGCAGCACGGCCGCGATCCGCTCCAGGCCCATGCCGGTGTCGATCGAGGGCTTGGGCAGGCTGATGCGCTCGCCGCCGGCCAGCTGCTCGAACTGCATGAACACGAGGTTCCAGATCTCGATGAAGCGGTCGCCGTCTTCATCGGGGCTGCCGGGAGGGCCGCCCGCGATGTGGGGGCCGTGGTCGAAGAAGATTTCCGAGCACGGACCGCACGGGCCAGTGTCGCCCATGGACCAGAAGTTGTCGTTGGTCGGGATACGGATGATGCGGTCATCGCCAAGGCCGGCGATCTTCTTCCACAGGTCCGCCGCCTCATCGTCGGTGTGGTAGACCGTGACCAGCAGCTTGTCCTTGGGCAGCTTGAACTCAGCCGTAAGCAGGGTCCAGGCGTGGTGGATCGCCTGGTCCTTGAAGTAGTCGCCGAACGAGAAGTTCCCCAGCATCTCGAAGAAGGTGTGGTGGCGGGCGGTGTAGCCGACATTGTCCAGGTCGTTGTGCTTGCCGCCGGCGCGGACGCACTTCTGCGAGCTGGCCGCGCGCGGATGGGCCGGGGTCTCAGCGCCCGTGAACACGTTCTTGAACGGCACCATGCCGGCGTTGACGAACAGCAGGGTCGGATCGTTCTGCGGCACCAGCGGCGCCGACGGCGTCACGGCGTGATCGGCCTTGCCGAAGTAGTCGAGGAAGGTGCTGCGGATCTCGTTCAAGCTGGGCATGAGCGTCTCAAAGTCTTGAATACCGGTCCGGCGAGCGGCCGGAAGTCGGCCGCTGCATAGCGCGGTTTTCGGCCAAGGGGAAACAGGCTTGGCGGTGGCGGCGCGGGTTACGGCGGAAAAGGGCCTGTTTGCCGCAGCCCGCCCAACCCACGCTCG
>NCDQ01000392.1 GCA_002280275.1 Caulobacter vibrioides
GGGTCAACAAGGCGATGGGGGCGCTCAGCGCTTCCTATCGTGCTTCGCTTGAGAGCATTCTTGGCGGCTGGTCGGCAGCGATTTCGGGTGTGCTGGTGGTCTTGCTGGCGGGCTTCGCCGCGCTGTTGTTCGTCAGCCTGCCCAAGGAACTGGTGCCTGCCGAAGACCGAGGACGCGTTGATGTCTCGATCACAGCCGTGGAGGGCGCTGGGTATGACTACACGGCGGCCATCGGCCTGAAGATCGAAGAGGTTCTCGATAAGTACCGACAAGACGGCTTTTCCGAGCGAACCGTCATGACCATCCCACGGTTCGGCGGCACCTCGTTCAACGGCGCCAACGGCGTGGTGGTGCTCAAGCCGTGGGGTGAGCGCGAGAAGACCGCCGACGAGGTCGCAGCCGAGCTCAACAAAGAGCTTTCAAAGTTCACCAGTGTTCGCGCGGTGGCTAGCGTGCGCGGGCCCTTCCAGCGTGGCGGCGGAGGCGGCGGCACGAACGTAGACTTCATCGCTGTCGGCAATGACTATGTGCAATTGGCCGAATGGCTGAAGCCTGTCTTGGCGGCGGCGCAGCAGAATCCGGGCTTCGCTCGCCCGCGGCTGGACTATGAACCAACCGCTCCGCGTCTGCTGGTGCAGATCGACCTGGACAAGGCCGCTACGCTGGGCGTCTCCGCCCAGTCGGTCGGCCGCGCGCTGGAGACCATGTTCGGGTCTCGCCGCGCGACGACCTACATCAAGAATGGCCAGGAATATGATGTCATTCTGCAGACCAATCTGGACCAGCGTCGCAGCGTTGAGGACCTGAACCGCCTGAACGTGCGCACCAGCACCGGCGCCATCGTGCCGCTGTCCACCGTGGTCACCACCGAACTCCGGGGCGACACGCCGGACCGTCCGCGGGTCGATCGGCTGCGATCAGTGACCCTGACCGCTCAGCTTAACCCTGGCTATACGGTCGAAGAGGCCGTGGCGTTCTTCAAGGACCAGGCGGCCCAACGCCCGGTGCCCGGCGTCAGCATCAAGTGGGGCGGGCAGGCGAAAGACTACCTCGAAGGGTCTGGCGGCATCGCTATGGCCTTTGGCCTGGCTCTATTGCTGGTGTTCCTGGTGCTGGCGGCTCAGTTCGAGAGCTGGATCCACCCAGCGGTCATCATGCTGACCGTGCCGCTGGCGGCGCTGGGCGGGCTGTTTGGCCTGTTGGTGATGGGCTCGTCTATCAACACCTACAGCCAGATTGGCCTCATCATCCTGATCGGCATCGCCACCAAGAACGGCATCCTGATCGTCGAGTTCGCCAACCAGTTGCGCGACGAGGGTTTGACCGTCCGCGAGGCCGTGATCGAGGCGGCGGCCCTGCGTCTGCGTCCGATCATCATGACTTCGGTCTCGGCCGCCATGGGCGCCCTGCCGCTGATGCTGTGGGCGGGCGCAGGCGCGGGCAGCCGTCAGACGATCGGGGCGGTGATCTTCACCGGCGCGATCTTCGCGACCCTGCTGACGCTGTTCATCGTCCCGGTGTTCTATGACCTCCTGGCGCGCTTCACGAAGTCGCCAGAGTGGACGGCGCGCCAGATCGAAGCGTATGAAGCCCAGGAAAAGTCGGGTGAGGGGCAAACCTCACCCGTATAAACCGGGTGAGGAAGCATGCCTGATGGCTCTCTGACGGCCAAGCGGCAGGAAATCGCGCTGCTGCGGCGGCTCGAGGAACGGATTCTCTGGTTGGCGGCGTGGACTATCCACAACGCCAACCACCTCCGGGAAAGCCGGGACGGGTTGAAGGTCGGCGGTCACCAGGCGTCCAGCGCCTCGCTGACCACCATCATGACCGCGCTCTACATGAAAGCGCTGCGTCCGCAGGACCGGGTCGCGGTCAAGCCGCACGCCAGTCCGGTGTTCCACGCCATCCAGCACCTGTTCGGGCGTCAGAGCCTGGACAACCTCAAGCGCTTCAGAGCGCTGGGTGGAGCGCAGTCCTATCCGTCGCGCACCAAGGACGTCGATGACGTCGATTTCTCGACAGGTTCTGTAGGCCTGGGCGTGGCCATGACCGCTTTCGCCTCGCTGACCCAGGACTATCTGGCCGCGCGCGGCGCGGTGAAGCCCGAGAAGATGGGGCGGATGATCTCGCTGCTGGGCGACGCCGAGCTGGACGAGGGCAACATCTACGAAGCCCTGATCGAGGCCTGCAAGCACGACATCCGTAACACCTGGTGGATCGTCGACTACAACCGCCAAAGCCTGGACGCGACCACCCAGGATCGGATGTTCACCCGCTATGGCGAGATCTTCGAAGCCGCCGGCTGGGCGGTCGAGACGCTGAAATGGTCCAGGCGCCAGCGCGAGGCCTTCGCCCGGCCGGGCGGCGACAAGCTGCAGGCCTGGATCGAGACCGCCCCCAACGATCTCTTCTCGGCCCTGACCTATCAGGGCGGCGCGGCGTGGCGTGAGCGGTTGACCGCCGACCTGGCCGACAGTCCCGAGGCCTTGGCCCTGATCGCCGCCTACAAGGACGTCGACCTGGCCGAGTTGATGACCGAGCTGGGCGGGCACTGCCTGGAGACGCTGCTGGAGGCCTTCGAGAAGGCCAGCCAGGATGATCGCCCGCGCTTCTTCATCGCCTACACCGTCAAGGGCC
>NCDQ01000393.1 GCA_002280275.1 Caulobacter vibrioides
TAAACGAAGTCACGCGACGAGATGCTGAAGCCGTTGTCGCCGCCCCGCCCCGCTGTGCCCAGGCAATTCCCGACCACATAGGAGGTGACATTGTGGTTCTCATCGACAACCACGCCAGGAACATTCTGAGCCGTCGCCGTGGTGACACGCGGGCAGGTCGTACCCACGGCATAGTTTAGTCGATCCAGCGAGGTGAAGTCGGTGCCATAGTTGATGTCGTTCAGATTCTGGGTTCGGCTGTTCGTCTGATAGGTCGCGTAAGCCTGCAGCCGATCACTGAACTTGTACTGTAATGTGAACTCGCCGGACGTCCGTTCGTCGTCCCGTGTCCATACGCGATATCGGCTGACACGCGGACTGTAGTC
Source organism: Caulobacter vibrioides (assembly GCA_002280275.1). GTDB lineage: Bacteria > Pseudomonadota > Alphaproteobacteria > Caulobacterales > Caulobacteraceae > Caulobacter > Caulobacter vibrioides_A. The sequence goes on from NCDQ01000393.1 coordinate 366, forward strand.
ATACCACTGGGTCTGACAGGCCGTGCGCGCCGCTGCGGTGGTCAGAACATTGGCGTCGGGCGTGGTGAAGGTGTTGCAGGCCGCTTCCGTGCCGACGCCCGCGATCGCGTCATTGACGGCTTGGCTGTATGACTGATTGTAATAGTTGACAGTTTTCTCTGAAGAGTTGTCGAAGTCCGCCAGACGGGCCCAGGAATTGCCGTCATAGAAGTCACCACGGGTCAGGACGTGGTCATAGGTGACATTGGCCATCACCCCCAGCCGACCATCCAGAAACTGGGTGGCGCCGAACAGGCTGGCGCGCGGCTTCCAGTCCGGCAGCGTGTCGAGCTTCTGGCCTGAAAGGGTGAGAGAAAAGGTCGGCTCGCGGAAGTCCAGAGGCTTGCGGGTGGTCACGGCGACCGTGCCGCCGACGCTTCCCTCGGTCATGTCCGACGTGAAGCCTTTGAAGACGTCGATTGACTTGACCATCTCGGCCGGCAGTTCGCGAAAATCGTTTGAGCGCCCGCCGCCGCCATAGACATTCAGGTTTCCGGCAGTGGACAGAACGCTGACGCCGTTCACTTCGACCCGGTTCAGATCGGGCTCGACCCCGCGGATCGATACGGCGTTGCCTTCGCCGAAGTCTCGCGACAGCTGAACGCCCGTCACCCGCCCCAGGGCTTCGCCTACGTTCTTGTCCGGGAATTGTCCGATATCGTCGGCGACGATGGAGTCCGACACCGTGCCGGCGTTCCGCTTGCGCCCCATCGCCGATTGCAGACTGGAGCGAATGCCCGTCACGACCACCTCATCAACAACGGCGGGTTCGGTCGATGTCGCGGTCGATGCCTGAGGCGCCGCTGTCTGTTGAGCGAGGGCCGGACAGGCCAAACCGATCAACAAAGCCGCCGTGCTGGCCGTGAACATGAAACGGCGCGTAGAACGCCCCTCGATCTTCGTATTCATCTAGAATTCCTCCCTTGGCTTGTAGCCTTATTGTTGAGCGACACCTTCGCAGCCCGACCGGTCTCGGCCAGTTTCTGGAAAAGCGAAGATCCCTGGCCAAATCTGCCAAGCGGATCGATTGCGGCATTTGCGCATCGCGTGTTCTGTCGCGCCGGGCGTCATTCAAGACGCCATGACGACTACTTCCTCCCCTTTTGCTGCAGCTGGCCCTTGTCGGGCTCTATCTCTTGGCGGCCATCTATAGCATCGCGTTTCATTAGTGCCAAATATGATTTTGCTGTTCCGCATTGTGGGAAATGCGGCCTTGAAAAGCTATAATCACAGCTCAGACAGCCGCCGCATGCCCTCATGTGAGGCCGGGTTGAACCGCCTCCGCGATCAGCCGACGTCTCTTCATGTCTGAGGTCCGCCGGGCCCTTTGGGTTGAGACGGCGCAGGCGTCTCCGAAACCAGGGGATTGCGTCCCCACAGTTTGGCGTACGGCCAGCCGGTCAGATCCTCCACCACCGCCTGGGCCTGCGGACTGGATGGCGAGACCTCGCCTGCACGAAGCCGCTCGATCTCGTTCATCAGCACCTGGTGGCTGGCGGCGTCGAGGCGGAAGGACCAGGACAGGATCGCGCCCAGCGCCATCACGGCGATCGGACCGGCGACGAGCAACGCCGCCACCGTCGCCACCGCGCCCGGCGTCTGAACAATCCCCGCGCCCGCGACCGGCGAGACATAGCCGCCTGTTTCGATCACCCAGCCGGTCAGGATGATGGCGCCCGATTGCGCCAGCTTGCGCACCAGAGTCATCACCCCGGCGAATATTCCCTCGCGGCGTTGGCCCGTCACCGCCTCGTCGATATCCGGCAGATAGTTGTAGACCGACCAGGGCACGAAGTTCAGCGTCCCTCGGCCCAATCCGGCCAGGATCACCGGCGTCAGCAGCCAGAAGACGGCGCCCAGGTCGAACGCACTGTTCGCTGGGTTCACCACCGCGAACAGGTCCTGGCTCATCATCTCGGGCCGCACCCAATAGAAGACCAGCAGCAACAGCAGAGCCACGGTGAAGAAGGCGGCGGCCGAGCGATAGGCGACCACAGGCCCGATGCGGATCACCAGATGGATGGCGATCATGACCGAGACCAGTTGGGCGACATACATGGCCGTCATCATCTGCGAGATCATGACCGTGGCCCCCGCCATCACCGTGGCGACGAAGATCGGGAAGGCCGTGTTGAAGATGTCCTGCGAGATGTAGCCGCCCAGATAGATCGATAGATGCTGGCGGAAGGCGCGAATGCGCAGGGTCGAGGACAGATCCCGGAACATCCGGAC
>NCDQ01000394.1 GCA_002280275.1 Caulobacter vibrioides
TCAGCCCTTGGGCCGCATCCGGAGTAGCTCACGCTGAAAGGCTTCGGCGAAATCCGCGTTGCTGGCGGCGGCATCCAGCGCCAGTTCCAGGACCACCTTCTTGGATCCCTTGGTCGCCAGAGTGAACAGGGTCGCGCCCGCCGCGTTGGTCACTGCCGTACCCGGCTTGCCCGACTTGATCATGGGCTTCGCCTCGCCCGCCGCAGCGCGCTTCAGCAGCACCATGACCTTCGGCGCGTCCAAAGGCCGCTGACCCTTGGCGATCATTTCAGCCTGCTGAACCGCCAGGCGCTTGGCCTCGGTCATCACCCGAGGGCGCGACGCGCCGTCAGCCAGGAGAGGCTTGATCTCGCGGGCATGGTTCTCGCGGAGCTGCCGCACATCGCCGAAGGCTTCGACGGCATCGGTCGGCAACTTGGCGAGGTCGAGAAAGCGCGAAAGCCAGGCCTTTGGTACTTCCAGCCGCTCAGCCATTCGCTGAGCAGTGCCGCCGTAGAAGGTTTCTACGGCGTGGCGGTAGTCCAGGGCCCGTTCGTAGTCGCTGATGTCCTTGCGTGACCGGTTCTCGACATCGGCCAGACGGAAGGCCTGCTCATCGGTGAGCTCGCGCTCCTCGACGAGGTAGCGGATATCGCGATGCTCGACGTTCTTGAGATAGCTGATCGCCCAGTGGCGCCGCGCCCCGCAAATGACCTCGAAATCGCAGGCCGGGTCACCCTCGACCCGCCGCACGATCGCGGGAAACTCTTGCTCCCCCTGGGAGCGAAGGCTTTCAAGAAGGTCGCTGCAGACACTCTCATTCAGGAGATCGTAGCGGCGATTGTGCCGCGCCCACATCCGGCATCGAGCCGGATCAACCAGCTTGAGGGTCTTTTCCTTGATGTCGCCGGCGGTGACACGGGCAAGCCCGGTCAGCCGCGTGCTCAGGCGCTCTGTGGCGGGCGCACCCCGCTCCGGCGTCGGGGTTTCAGTGACCGCCGGGCCTACGAGGCCCGCGAGGATGGAGCGATTCTTGCCTGTTGTGGATGCCATGACCGCCCTCCCCTACCCTAAACCCAGCCGGCGCAGGTCCGACCGATGGCTTGGCCACGCCTTGCGAATCAAAAGCTCAATCTCGCCATTCAGGCGATCGAGGTTGTTTCGGCAGCGCTCATACGTCTTAGTCGGCGGACCGGCCAGTTCATAGACCGTGCGTAGCTGTACGTTGGCGTTATCGATTTCTGCGGAGTCGAGCAACGAGGCCGACAGCATGTCGGAGCCAAACACCGCGGCCATCATGTCGCGGATCTGAGTGTGGGCGCTCTTCCCCTCGTCGACCTTGGTCGCCACGACCCGGAGGAAATGATAGCCACGCGCGCCCAGATGCCCCTGCATCACCTCGAGGGTCTCGACAATCATCCGCAGGAAATGGGCGGTCGAGGCAAAGTCGACGGTCGAGGGCGGCGTCGGGATCAAGAGGGCATTGGCGGCGCGTAATACGGCCAGCGACAACATCCCCAACGCCGGCGGCGGATCCAGTAGGACTACGTCATACTCATCGGCCATACTTTCAACACCGCGACGCAGCCGATCTAGGGCGTCCGGATTGCCGCGAAGTCTCGCCGCCGCCTCATATTCCGCTTGGTATAGTCCTAGGTTCGCGGGGATCAGATCAATGCCCGGCCAAGCGGTAGCCCGCAGGCCATACTTGAGGTCCGGTTCTCCGCCGTGACGGAAGAAGGGCAGGAGGGTCTGCTCGTCGTCGATATCGATGTCGGGGTTGAACCCGAAGATTGTCGTGGTGCTCGCTTGGCTGTCGCAGTCGATCACAGCCACCCGGTAGCCCTTCAGCGCGAGGTACTGCGCCACATGACAAGTCAGGGTGCTCTTACCAACGCCGCCCTTGAAATTCTGGACTGCCAGGATAATCGGCGGGTCCTCGGGGCCGCGACGCGGCCGGGTTCCGAAAACGTCGCGCATATGGTTGATCTCGGCCAGGCTGTAGCCTTCTCGCCGCTTTGCGGCGCTAAGCCTTGGGGCGGGGAGGCGGCCATCGGCCTCGGCCTGGCGGATGGCTTCAGAGGTCCGGCCAACCATCTCGGCCGCTTTAGTGATCGTGAAGCGCAGATCGACGATCTTCTCTTCCCCAGGTGCGAACACCGAGGTCCGCAGCCGGGTTATGACGTCATGGGCGCGATCGCTGAGTGCCGTCATGGCGTCCAAGAGGACGGGCCCAGACGCTGAGCTTTCCGTGAGCGCAGATTTTGCCATGGCCCTCTCCTTTGCAAATCTCCAACGAGATGGCTGGAATTTGCCAAGTTTTTGGTCGGATGCAATGAAGAATAAGTTAACAGCGCGGCGCGCCTGAACCCTCCTGGTTCAAGGCGACGGCAAGCCAGCCTGTCCGCCGCGCCCCGTTAGAAAAATTCTTAGAGACAAGGTTAGACAGAGTTAAAGGCCGCGAAATGCCCAGAAAACCGTTATGAAACAGGAGCTTCGAGAAGTCCCGGTCACCAATACCCCGAGCCCAAGGTCACTGAAACCCCGTGCCTTAGGTCACCGTTCCCCCGTTGAACAGGTCACCGTTCCCCCGAGGGCTTGACCTTTCGCTTTTCGAACAAGCCATCAACGGCAAGCGTACGGGCGTCCTCACGGGT
>NCDQ01000395.1 GCA_002280275.1 Caulobacter vibrioides
GCGCCGACACCGAGGAAAGCGCGCTCTCCCACAGACACGCCCCCGGCCAGAGCCGAAGCCGGCCCCAGATGGCAAGCCGCGCCGAGGCGGCAGTCATGGTCGACGACGGCGCCGGTGTTGACGATCGCCAGATCGTCGATCCAGCTCTCGGCGTTGATCGCCACGCCCGCCATCACCGCGATCCCCTCGCCCAGGCGGACGCTGGGCGACACGACCGCCGAAGGGTGAATGGCGTTGACCAGGACGAAGCCGTGGTCGCGCGCCTTGCGGCCCAACTTCTGGCGAAGCCGGTTGTCGCCGATCGCCACGAACAGCTTGGAAAGCCCCTGGTCGCGCAGCGTCGGCAGCGCCAGATCGTCGCCCACCACCGGCACGCCCAGCACCACGCGTGGCGTCGGGTCGGCGTCGATGATGGCCGCCACCGTCTCGCCGCCAGCCCGCAGGCTTTCGATGACCACCTTGGCGTGGCCGCCGCCGCCGATGATGACGACGCCGTCGCTCATCAGTTGCGCGAGCGCCGCGCGATGTCGGCCTCGACCATTTCGGCGATCATCTCCTGCATCGTCGTCTTGGGCTCCCAGCCCAGCTTGGCCTTGGCCTTGGCTGGATCGCCCAGCAGCAAGTCGACTTCCGCCGGCCGCAGGAACTTCGGATTGATCGTCACGTGGTCCTGATAGTTTAGGCCGACATGGGCGAAGGCCACCTCGCACATCTGGCGCACGGTCCAGGTCTTGCCGGTGGCGACCACGTAGTCGTCCGGCGTCTCCTGCTGCAGCATCAGCCACATGGCCTCGACATAGTCCTTGGCGTGGCCCCAGTCGCGCTGGGCGTCGAGATTGCCCGCTGGCCCAGCTTGATGGCCGCCACCGCGTCGGTAACCTTGCGGGTCACGAACTCGATGCCGCGCAGCGGGCTCTCGTGATTGAACAGGATACCGGCCGAGGCGTGCAGGCCAAAGCTCTCGCGGTAGTTCACCGTCATCCAGTGCGCGTACAGCTTAGCCACGGCGTAGGGCGAGCGCGGATAGAACGGCGTCGTTTCCGACTGGATCGGGTGCTGCACCAGACCGTACATCTCGGACGACGAGGCCTGGTAGAAGCGCGCTTGCGGGCATTCCAGGCGGACGGCTTCGAGCATGTTGGTCGTGCCCAGTCCCGTCACCGACCCGGTCAGGTGCGGCTGGTCCCACGAGGCGCCGACGAAGCTCTGGGCCGCCAGGTTATAGACCTCGTCCGGCTGCAGGCGGCGCATCAGGCGCGACAGGCCGCCTTCGTCCAGCAGGTCGCCGAGCTCAAACTGGATGTCGTCATAGACGCCCATCCAGCGCAGGCGATCGCCGATCACGTCGGCCGAGGCCGAGCGGCGCAGCATGCCATGGACCGCGTAGCCCTTATCGAGCAGCAACTTGGCGAGGTACGCCCCGTCCTGACCGGTGATCCCGGTGATCAAAGCCGTCTTCGCCATGCGTATTCGCCGACTCCAGTAACAACGAAGGGTCCTGACTACACTATTGTCCGCGAATAGAAAGCAGCGTCGGCGATTATAAATCGCCCACGCCGCTATCAGAAAAGCGTTGCAAATCAGGCTGTTGAAATCCTAACCCTATTCCTCGCGCATCGTCGTGCGCAGGGTGTCTCTTAGCGGTGAGAACAGGTACTGCAGCACGGTGCGCTCGCCCGTCGGGACAATCACCTGAGCCGGCATGCCGGCGGTGACCTTGGTCCGCAACTGCGGCGGCAATTGCTTAATGTCCACCGTCACGACGCCCAGGAAGTAAGACACCTTCCCTTCCGGATCGCTGAGTCGATCGCGTGAAATCGAAACGATCTTGCCATTCAGGATCGGCACTTCGCGGGAATGGAACGAGGGCAAACGCACCTCGGTCACCATACCCTGGCGGATATTATCCACATCGGTCGGCGCGAACTGGGCGTGAATCTCAAAGCTGCGCTCGTCGGGCGCGATGTCCACCAGCGCTTCGGCGGGCCGCACCACGGCCCCCTCGGTGAAGAAGCGCAACGCCTGCGCAACGCCATTAACCGGCGAGACGATATTGATGCGCCGTTGCGCGTCTACCGCGACGATCTCGCGCTCGCTGACCTCGGCCAGCTTCACGCGAGTCTCAGCGATCGCCTCGCTGACCTGTTCGAAGAACTGCTGACGGATCTGACGGATCTTCAGCTGGGTCTCGCCCATGCCTTGAACGGCCTTGGCCCGGTCGGCGGTCAGCTTGCCGATGGAGCCCGACAGCGAGGCCTGTTCGCGTTCCAGCGCCAAGAGGCGCGGCCGTGGCACCAGACCCTTCTCATAGATCTTCCGCAGGTCACCCAGTTCGTCCTGGATGAAGCCCAGCTGCTCCTTAAGGCCCTGGGTCTGCCGATCGATACCGTCGATCTCGCTCTCGAACTGCGACTTCTGGGCGTTGAAGAGGTCCACCTGACCTTGGATCGTCTGGCGGCGCTCGGTGAACTGCGATTGCTCGTCAGCCAGGGCCCGCGCGACAATGGGGTCGGCGCGCTGGGCTAGGAGATCCGCCGGAAAGCTGATCGTCGGGCGCTGATCGCGCTCGGCGATCAGGCGGGCTTCAAGCGCGCGGAAGGCCACATACTGCGCTCGCGTGATCCCCGCCGCAGCGTCAACTTGGGTTGGATCCAGCTGGAAGAGCACCTGACCCGCCTTCACACGGTCACCTTCACGGACCATAATCTTGCGGAGCATCCCACCTTCAAGATGCTGAATCGTCTGCCGGTTGCTGGTGGTGTTGACGACACCATTGGCGATCACGGCGCTGTCCAGCGGCGCGAAGGCGGCCCAGCCCAGGACCCCCACAAACGTGAAAGCGATGACGGCGTAGCCAATACGGGCGACGCCTTTGTAATTGTCGGTCGGACGCTTGATCGGAGCGGGCTTCATGTGAGCTTGAGCCTATGAGGCGCCGATAAGCGGGCGCCGAAAAAGAAAGGGGAGCGTGTCGAACGTCAGTTCGCTGGCAGCGGCGCGGGGGTCGAGGGCTGGGGCGGTTGGGGCGGCTGCGCGCCCATCAGCTTAGCCAGCATCACATCCCGTTCGCCGAAATCCGAGATCACCCCCTGATTGATCACCATAATGTAGTCCGCCTGGCTCAGGATGTTGACCTTGTGCGTGGCGAACACAACCGTGCGCTTAGCGGCTTTCAGCCTGGCCATGGCCTGGGTCAAGGCCGCCTCACCCACCTGATCGAGACTCGCGTTAGGCTCATCCAGAACGATCAGGGCCGGCGAACGGAACAAGGCGCGGGCCAAGGCCAAACGCTGACGCTGACCACCCGACAACGAGGCGCCGCCCTCGCCGATCGCGGTGTCATAGCCGTCGGGTAGGGCTTGCACCATCTCGTGGACGCCGGCCATCTTGGCGGCCTCAATCACGTCATGAGCCTCGAATTCGCCGAAGCGGGCGATGTTCT
>NCDQ01000396.1:0-2634 GCA_002280275.1 Caulobacter vibrioides
GCGCCGAAGGCGTCACCGGCGCCCGTCGCATCGATCATCGGCACCTCGGTGACGTCGATCTCGTGCACGGCTGAGGCATGAGCAAACACCAACTTGATCCAGCCAACATACATGCCGACCGTCACGGGGCCCGTGCCACCACGGGCGCGCGCGCGTCCAAAATCGATGATGAATTGCCGATCGATTTTGGCGTAGGGCGTTTCACCGATCGTGCGGTGCAAGTGAAGCAGCGCCTCGAGCTTGGTCCGTCCCACACGCTTCCGGGCGTCGGCCATATCCTGAATGTGCAGATCGATCAGATGCCCGAGGGACGTCTTCTCGGCGATGTATGTCTTCTTCGGCGTGCTGCCCTGGTCGATCGCGCGCTCTTGAGCCGTGGCCCAACACCGCGCGTCCTCGCGCAGCTTGAAGGTCTCGCTTATATAGCGCCCCTTCCGACGGATGATGGCCCGCCATGACCCGGAAGGCAGATTCACAAAGGTGGCCATTTTCGTGTACGCCATGTGAACATTGAGGCGTCGGACGGTGGAGAAAATCTGCGTAGAACGGCGTGTTTCCGGCGGTTTCTCTACATGTCTAACTCTTTGATAGTACGATAAAAAATATGCAATTTCAAGCTCATAGATTCTCTACGGCTCCGATGATGGATTGGACCGATCGGCACTGTCGGTCGCTGCACCGCGTGCTTTCGTCGCGCGCGCTGCTCTATACTGAAATGGTCACGAGCGGCGCGGTGGTGCATGGCGATCGGGAAAAGCTGCTGGGCTATGACCCCGGCCAACATCCGGTCGCGGTGCAGCTTGGCGGATCGGATCCGGCCGAGCTCGCGCAGGCCGCGCGGATCGCTGAGGATTTCGGCTACGACGAGGTGAACCTCAATGTCGGCTGTCCTTCGGATCGCGTTCAAAGCGGCCGTTTCGGCGCCTGCCTGATGCGTGAGCCGGACCTGGTGGCTGAGTGCATGGCGGCGATCAAAGAGGCCGTACGGGTCCCGGCCACGGTGAAATGCCGGATTGGCGTAGATGGCCAGGATCCCGAAGAAAGCCTTTTCATGCTTGTCGATCGCTGCGCCTCGGCGGGGATCGACACCTTCGTCGTTCACGCTCGCAAGGCTTGGCTCCAGGGGCTGTCGCCAAAGGAAAACCGCGACATTCCTCCGCTGGACTACGACCTTGTCTATCGGCTGAAGCGTGAGCGTCCAGCCCTGACGATCGCCATCAATGGCGGCGTGGCGAGCATTGACGCCGCGCTGGAGCATCTGGCGAACGGTGTAGACGGCGTGATGCTGGGGCGCGCGGCCTATCATGAGGCGGGCTTGCTCGGGCAGGTGGATCGGCGAGTGTTCGGGCTAGATGTCGATGATGTCGACAGCTTCGAGGCTGTCGAGCGCTATCGGCCGTATCTGGCGCGGGAATTGGCCGCTGGAACGCATCTGGCGGCGATGAGCCGACACATGCTGGGATTGTTCCATGGTTTGCCCGGCGCGCGGGCGTGGCGGCGGATCCTGACGGTCGAAGGCGTCAAGGCCGGTGCGGGCCTGGATGTGGTGGATCGCGCCCTGGAGGCGGTTCGTGTCGCGCTGGCGTCGCGCGAGGAGCGGTCAGTCCCCGCGGTCTAGCGAGATCAGGGGTGTAGGATCAGCGAAGTCTGGGTGGCCTCGAACCGCGACAGGCGGCCCAGATAGCTCATGCCCAGCAGTGAGTTCTCGAGACCTTTTTCGATGACGAGGGCGTCGACGTTACGGATGCGCGCCCCGGCGATCGAGACGCTGGCCAACTTGACGGCGGCGGCGCGAGTCCGGCCGTCAGCGGTGATGACGTTGTAGTCGTAGGTGAGGCGAGTGGTGTCGATGCCCAGACGCTGGGCGTCGGCCATGCTGAGTGAGACGGCGGTCGCGCCGGTGTCCACCAGGAATCGAACGGCCTTGCCGTCGACATTGCCCTGGGCCCAGAAGTGGCCGTCGCTGTCCTTGGTCAGTTGGGCTGCGCCGCCTTCGGCTCCGCCCAGGGTGGCCGTCGCGGCGGAGGGCGCGCGCAGGTCCGGATGTCGCAAGTCGTCCAGGGAGACAACCGCCTTCGCGGCGCCAACCGCAGACAGGGCCCCCACAAGAGCGATCGCCGCGAACCTCAACATAGAAGACACCCTGCCTTGTAGGCCTTGAGACCGCTTCTGCGATCGTTGCCTGTATGTTTAGCGGAGAGGCGTTTTCAATGAATGAATCGGTCAGATGAATTTTGAGGTTTGGTTACTGAATCAATAACGCGTCGAGTCTTTACTTTGCGCTCATTCCTGAGGAGGGCGAAGCTCGTGAGTTTTTTCACGCAAGGTATTTGTTTCGCCTGCCCTATGATCAGGGACTGCTAGCGAGGAGCTTGCGATGCGGCCGTCAGAGCGGCCATCGGGTCGGGCCGATCGGGGAGAGCGGCCATCACCGCGTCTCGCTCGGCGTCGCTGAGCCGGGCCCAGCCGGCGATTTCGGGCAGGGTCCGACGACAGCCCAGGCAGTAGCCCGAGGCCCCGTCGACCGCGCAGACCTTCACACACGGCGTGACAATAGGGCGTGGTGGTTGGGCGTTCGTCGTCATGCTCATCAGCATTCCTGTTCGCCGCCGCGCGCGCAAGCGTTTGGCGGGG
>NCDQ01000396.1:2650-3666 GCA_002280275.1 Caulobacter vibrioides
GCTTTGGACGCGGACCGGTTTAAGTCCGCTCCATGACCGACCAGCCCGTCTCTCCCTTCGCCGACATTCGCCAACTCGCGATCTCGCCGCCGCAACCCGGGCCGGCGCCGGCGCTCGACCAAGGGGGGCGTCTGGCCGAGATCTCGGCTTGGTTGACGGCCTGGACAGGCAAGACCCCGCCCGCCGTCAATCGTCCGGTGGTCGCGCTCTATGCTGGCGCCCGTCAGGGCGTGGGACCCCGGGGCTGGGCGCGCGAGCGTCTGGAGGCCATCGCCGCCGGGGGCGCGACCGTCTCGCGTCTGGCCGGCGTCCAGGGTGCGGGTCTGGAAGCCTTCGACCTAGCGATCGACCGCCCTTCGCCGGACATGGTCGCCAAGGTCTCGATGAGCGAGAAGGAGGCGGCCGCCACCATGGCGTTCGGGATGGAGGCTCTCGCCAAGCAGCCCGACCTGCTGATCCCCGGCGTCATCGTCGCCGAGCCCGCGCGCACCGCCGCCGCCGTTTGCCTGGCCTTGTTCGGCGGGGAGGCTGCTGACTGGTCGGACGATCCGGAGCCTGTCGCGGCCGCTGTCGCCCGGGCGCGGGCCGAGGGCATGGGTGACGATCCGCTTGAAATTCTTCGCCAGCTGGGCGGGCGCGAAACCGCCGCCGTGGCGGGCGCGATCCTGGCCGCGCGCGTCCAGAAAGTGCCAGTCCTGCTCGATGGCTACGCCGCCTGCGCGGCCGCCGCGATCGTCCAGGCCGTCGAGCCGACGGCGATCGACCACTGTCTCGCCGGCCATGTCAGTCCGTCCAAGGGGCACGCCAAGCTGCTGGAGAAGTTGGGAAAGTCGCCGCTGCTGGCTCTCGATGTCGATGACGAAGAAGGCGTTGGCGGTGTCTCGGCCCTCGCTGTGGTGAAGCTGGCTTGCGAGGTCCGCTAGGGGCGTTTGGGCGCGTCTAAGTGAACGCGGATAATATTCATTTCCGTTGACGCTAACGTCATCTTTCCAAACGGGCGTTCGAGCCATATCATG
>NCDQ01000397.1 GCA_002280275.1 Caulobacter vibrioides
GGGAACTGATGATGTGCATCAAGGGCCAGGGCATCTGGAACAGCTCCGCCCATGCGTGGAGCAGCGGCAGCAACCGTGATGTCATCCACGCCTATGCCGCATGGTGGCTGCGCAACGCCCAGGACCGCGCAATTCTCGAACTGATGGGGCATCTATGAAACCGTCGATCCCGATTGTCGTGCAGGACCTCGCGGAGCGCCTGCGCAGTGAGATCGTGCCGGAGCTGACCGGCTTTCGCGCCAACAACGTGGCGATGACAGCGGCCATGCTCGACATGCTGGGCGAGCAGTGGGACCGCGCGGCGGCCATCCTGTTCGAGGAAAACAATGCGTTGCGCGCGCTGCTGCTGCAGGGAGGCGTTCCGGCCGCCGGTAGCGCGCAAGCCGCCGAGACCGACTTGCGCGTCTCGGCACTGGAAGCCGTGAACGCCGAGCTGCGCCAATCGCTGATCGACCTGCAAACGGCGCTGGAGCAGCGCGACGATGGAGAAGCGCATGCGCTGAACGAAGCGATCTGGGCCGAACTGCGCCGCTCTGTCGAGCGGCGGCTGGTTGCGTCCGCCAATTTCTGACCTTCCCCCTTTTTTCCGGAGATACCCATGCTGACAATGGCCGACGATTATCCCATCCACCAGATGCCGGAGCCGATTGCCTACTCGGGCACGGATCGCAATTTTTATGATCGCTACTGGTTCAACGGGTTCGAGCCGGACGGTTCGCTGTTTTTCCTGATCGGCATGGGCATCTACCCGCACCTGAATGTCATCGATTGCTCGATCTCGATCCTTGTCGATGGCAAGCAGCATTGCCTGCGTGGCAGCCGCATCCTTGAGGACCGGATGGACATGTCTGTCGGGCCGATGAAGATCGATGTGGTCAAGCCGCTGTGGACCCTGCGCTTCATCGCCGAGGAAAAGGACGGCATCGCTGCCGACCTGACCATCACCGGCCGCGCCTTCCCCATCGAGGAGCCGCGCTTCATGCGGCGTGTCGGCACGCGCGCCTTCATGGACTACACGCGTCTGACGCAGAACGGACGCTACAGCGGTTGGATCGAGGTGGACGGTGTCCGTACCGCCGTCGACGGCTTCGTCGGCACCCGCGACCGCTCGTGGGGCGTGCGGCCGATCGGTGCGCGGGACCCACAAGAGCCGGTTCCGCCCGTGCCGCCGCAGTTCTTCTGGCTGTGGAGCCCGTGCAATTTCGCCGACGGCAGCTTCTTCTTCCACACCAATGACGACGAGCTGGGCCGGCCCTGGAACCGGCGCGCGGTCTGGCTGGAGGACGGCGGCCACGAGGAGGCGTTCGGCGGCTTTGCTCAGTCGTCGTGCGCCATTCGCTGGAAGAGCGGCACGCGCCACGTCGCCTCGGCTAGCCTGGATCTGGGCGAGGGTGGTTCGGTCTCTATCGAACCACAGACCGAGTTCTTCATGCTGGGCCTTGGCTACACTCACCCGACCTGGGGCCACGGGCATAACCAGGGCGAGCTGAAGGTTGAGCGGGAAGACTTCGTGCTGGCGGACATCGACCGACGCATGCCGCACCACCTGCATGTGCAGGCGCTGAGCCGCGTGACCTATGTCGATGGGCAAGGGCGGACTCGGGTCGGCCGGGGCGTCTTTGAGCAACTGGCGATCGGCCCACACGCGCCGTCCGGCTTCGCCTCGATCCTGGATCTGGCCCCATGAGCCTGACCGAGCGCCTCGAGGCCTATCTTTCGCGGGTCTGGTCGACGCCCGTGACGGTGTCGGACCTTTCCCGCATTCCTGGCGGCGCCAGTCGCGAAACCTATCGCTTCTCGGCCGTGGCCGATGGGCAGACGCATCCGCTGATCCTGCGTCGCGACCCGCCAGGCAGTCTGATCGAAACCGATCGAAACCTCGAATATCTGGCCTTCGCGTCCTTCCACGCGTGTCTGCCCGTTCCCAAGCGGCCGTTCTTCATCATGGAGCGCGTCGAGGGCGGGGCCGCCGCCTCGCCCTTCACGGTCGTTCCTTATGGCGAGCACGCTCGGACGATCGGCGAGCAGTTCTTCCGGATCCTCGGGACCATCGCCGCAGCCGATCCGACGACCTTGCCGCTGGCCAAGGCAGCTGAGCGCCCCGCGCCGGAGGATTGCTGGCGGATCGCGCTCGATCACTGGACCAAGGTGATTGAGGACGACCAGCAGCATCCCCAGCCGATCGTCTGGGCGGCGATCCGCGCCTTGCGCCGCCGCCCGCCGCCGCCGGCCCAGGCCGTGCGCGTGGTTCACGGCGACTATCGCACCGGCAACTTCCTGCACGACGGCGCGGGCAAGATCCTGGCGATCCTGGATTGGGAAATGGTCCACCTGGGCGACCCCCTGGAAGATCTGGGCTGGGCCATGGATCCGCTGTGGGGCCACTTCGAGGCCGACAAGGTGGGCGGCATGCTGCCGCGTGACGAGGCCCTGGCCCTGTGGCGGGAGGTCAGCGGTCTTGAGGTCGATGAGACGGCGCTGGCCTGGTGGTCGCTGTTCAACGCCGTGAAGGGCCAAGCGATCTGGACTTCGGCGGCTAAGGAATACCGCGACGGCGGGTTCAAGGACCCGGTTTTGGCGATCTCCGGCTGGTACACCGCCCGCCGCCACGACCAGATCCTGGCCGAGATGCTGCTGCGCCTGGAGGGGCTGTCATGACGCCGAGCGTGCCCGATATCCTGGTCGGCAACTTCCTGTGCATGGCCGAGCCGGGACCGCCCGAACAGCAGGGCGAGTTCATGGCCGGCAAGGTCGCCGTGGTGGCGCTGTTGTCCCTGCTGGCCGCGCAGGAGGCCGAACGCGGCGCCGCAGCGCGGGTCACCGAAAACGCCGCCATCCGCGAGATCCTGATCGAGGCCGCTGCGGACTACGGCTTAGAGGGCGGTTGGCCGGCCGACCCCGTCGAGCTGACGATCAGCGGCCTGGACCGCGTGAACGCTACGCTACGCCAGGCGCTGATCAGCCTGCATGAAGCGGCGGAGGCGCGGGTCGACACCGGTCGCCACGACCGCATCCTGCGCCTTTATGCACGCATGGCCGAGCTTAGACGCCTCGACCTGCCGCCGCTGCCGGGGCGCTAAAGCCCCATCAGCGGTGCTTGTTGTGCTGGGCGACTTCGTCCGGCTTGATGTCGATCAGGTCCGGCACGGCCGCGTTGTAGGCGGGCGTCTGGTTCAGATCCATCACGACGCTGCGGTGGCCTTGCCAGATCATGTGGACGGCGACGTACAGCACGATCGCCAGGCCGACGAAGCCGATCCAGCGGTGCTTGTGCAGCAGGTTGGCGATGGCGGTGGCGGCCACGCCCATCAGGATGATCGACAGCAGCAGGCCGAAGATCAGGATGCTGGGATGCTCGCGCGCGGCGCCGGCGACGGCCAGCACGTTGTCCAGTGACATCGATACGTCGGCGATCAGCACCTGCAGGAACGCGGCCTTAAAGGTCTTGTTCGGACGGGCGCGCGGCTCGGTGCTGGGATCATTATCGATCGAGGCCATGGCGTCGGCCTCGTCGTGGGTGGCCTGCTCGCGTAGCTCCCGCCACATCTTCCAGCAGACCCACAGCAGCAGGAAGCCGCCCGCCAAAAGCAAGCCCACGACGCCGAGCAGCCAGGTGGTGATCAGGGCGAAGGTGATGCGCAGCACGACGGCCGCGCCCAGGCCGTAGAGGATGACCTTCTTGCGCTCCTTGGCGGGCAAGCCACCGGCCGCCAGGCCCACGGCCACGGCGTTGTCGCCGGCCAGGACGAGGTCGATCATCAGGACTTGCAGCAGGGCGGTGAGCGGGCCTTGGAAGGCGCCGAACTGGGCGATCAGAGCGTCGAACATGGCCTCTCAATGCTTTGACGCGGGGGGCGATGCAAGGCGCAAACGCCATTTCACGCCAGATGCGAAAAGAAAGAGCCCCGGATCAGCGGATCCGGGGCTCTGGGTTCTCAACCTGAGCTTGGCCTAGTGGTGAGCGTGCTCAAGTTCCTTTTTGGGCGCGTCGTGGTGACCGTGACCGTGGTCTTCGTGATGGCCGTGGTCATCGTGCCCGTGGCCGCCGTGACCATGGGCGTCATGGCCATGATTGTCGTGGCCGTGTCCATGGTCGTCATGACCGTGGCCGTGAGCATCGCCATGGCCATGACCGTGATCTTCGGCATGGCTGGCCGGGGTCACATGCGCGGTGTGCTCGGCGTGAGCGTGAGGCGCGCCGTGGTCGTGGCCGTGGGCGTGATCGTCATGGCCATGCGCATGAGCATCGTGACCATGCCCATGATCGTCATGGGCGCCGTGGCCGTGGTCGTCGTGGCCATGATCGTCGTGGCCGTGGCCGTGAGCAGCGTCGTGACCATGATGGTCGTCGTGGCTCGCGGTGGTCGCGGCCACCATCGGGTTCACATACGAAACGTGCTCAGCCGGAGCGTGGGGTTCAGGGTGGGCGTGGGCGTGAAGATCAGCGCCGTGCCCGTGATCGTCATGCCCGTGGGCGTCGTGGCCATGATCGTCGTGGCCGTGACCGTGGTCGTCATGGC
>NCDQ01000398.1 GCA_002280275.1 Caulobacter vibrioides
ATCGGCCCACAGCGACAGCGACGCGCGGCAGGTGGCCAGAACATTGGACTTCACCCGCTCGTCCATGCCGGCGAGCGCCGTCGCCCCCAGTTTCACCTCGGGATGGATCTCCGGGATCGGCGCGTCTTCCTCGTCGCGCGCCAGGCCATCGGCAGCGTGATAGTCCGGCCGATGCCGATGATGGGTGTGCAGCATGGCGTGCAGGGTCGGCTCGATGTCGATCAGCAGCCGGCGGACCTGGGCGAGATTCTTGAGCTCGTCGGGCTCGCTGTAGAGCACGTGCAGGATCACCGCCGTGAAGAAGTCAGTGGCGCTCTGGTCCCAGAAGTTCAGGTCCCCCGCCTTGCGGCCCAGCGGGTCGACCAGGATGCCGACCACGTTCTGGATGTCGGCGATCTCCATCGGGCCCTTGCGGACCTCGAATAGCGGATTCCACCGCACCGTGTTGGGATCGGTTGGCGCGAAGTAGAAGACGTGGCTGAACGTCTTCCGGTGATCGGCGGTGATGTGCCAAAGCTCGCCCTTCCGGTCATAGACGAAGGCGCTCTCCGGCCAGGCCACCAGGGTCGGGACCACATGGCCGGCCCCCTTCCCGCTGCGCGAGGCGCCGACGATGATCGCGTGCTCCGGGCCGCCATAGGTCAGGTAGCGGCCCTTGAACCGTCCCAGCACCCGCCCGCGGATCTGCCCGCCCTGCCCGAACAGCTTGGCCCGCGCGACGTCCGCCAGATCCGCCCAGGCGTCGAGGCCAAACGCCTTGGGGGCGCGCGAAGAACCGCGCGTCGCCAGCGCCACCAAAAGGATCGGCGCCAGAGCAACGGCGAGGCCCGCCAGGCCCGCCCCGTCGAACAGGCGGGGATAGCGCGGCTGCAGGGCGAGATACCACTGCACGAAGGCCCACGGCCGATAGAGGCGCACCGGACCGACATCGGCCCAGCCCGGTCCCAAGGCGGCGGCGTAGTGCAGGCCATGCGCCGCCTGTTGGGTCGCCCAGCCGAGGCCGAGCAGGATCGCCAGCAGCGCGATCGGCAGCACCAGGGCGAGGCGTTGGGATGTGCTCATGGTGACCTCACCGACCCGGAAGGATGCCGCGGCCGATGGTCTGGCCCAGGGAACGGTTCACGCGCTCGACGGCCAGCGCCCGGGCCTGCGCCGGGTAGCGCATCAAGGCGGCGCGCGCCGGGCCGCCGACCTCGCGGATGAACCGCGTCTCGTCAGGCAGGCGGGACGGAACCTGCAGCTCCTTCTGGCCGAGCGCCTGGGCAACCCGCAGGTCGTTGTAGGCCCGCGTGGCGCCCTCGATGCGCTTGTTGATCCGCTTGATCTTGCGCTCCAGCGTGCGACGCTGGCGGGCCACGTCAGCGGCCCGTTCTAACTGCGGGCCGCGCCGGCCGGCGACATAGGTCTGGCCGGCCGGAGAGGCGATCCACGCCGCCCGCACCTGTACCGCGACCTCCGCATGCTTCATCGCTTTCCGCGCCCGGGCGATAGCGTTCAGCTCGGCGTGTTTGGCCCAGATCATCCGCGCCGGATTGCGGATCCACTGCACCAAGGCGAGCCGTTTCTGCCGCACCCTTGTGACCCGCTGTTCGGTCTGCCGCAGACGAAGTTTCGCGGCCGCCAGGTCGGCGCGGGCCGGCTGTAGAAGTTCGCGCTCCAGACCGTGCGCACTGTCGATCTTGGGCAGGGCGAGCGCCGCCCGTTCTTCGGCCCACCGGTCCCGCTCAGTGATCATCCGCGCACGCATCTGCTCGGCCTCGGTCGTCAGTTTCGCCACCGGAACCGCGATCACCGGCGCCTCTCTCACAAGCCGGTCGGCGGTCGCCTGGAAGTCGGTCCGAAGCTCCTTGCGCTTGGCGTTGTGGGCGTTGGTGTCGCGGTTCTGTTGACCGCGTTCCGAGGCGATGTCCTTGCGTTCCAGCGCGCTCGCCGTCGGCCCCAGATGCACCCCTGGTTCGCGATCCGAACCCTGCTCCGAAAGCGACAGGTGCGAGACCTGCGGAGCGTCCGGCCCAAGGTGCCTGCGCAGGTGTTCGTTCTGGATCTCCGCCCAAGCCGAGCGCCATTCCCGCAGCGCTTTCGGGCTCCACCACTCCGCCGGCTTTTTGCCGAAACCGGCCGGCCCAACCGATCGCGTGGTGACCAGGATGTGGGCGTGAAAATTACGCTCATCGCCTTCCTTGCCAGGACGGTGCATCGCTACGTCGGCGACCATCCCGCGCGCCACCAGCTGCTCGGCTACAAAGGCCTCAACCAGAGCCCGGCGCTGGGCGAAATCCAGCTCATGCGGCAACGACACCAAGAGCTCCCTCGCGGGCACGGCGTCCTTGCGCTTTTCGGCGTCCTCAGCGGCGTTCCATAGGGTCTGCCGATCACCGAACGCCGCTGGCGCATCGGCCGGCGCCATGATCGCCGCGAACTCGATATCGCCCTTCGCTCCGAAGTCGAACTCCATAGCCAGGCGCTCGTCGATGAGCCGGTCGCCGGAGCGATAGGCAGCGGCCGCCACGGCGGAGCGTCCGGCCGACCTCTGAATGGTCTGAACCTCTAGTCGGTACTGGGCCATGCGCCCTCCCCTGGCTGCGCCGTCACCTGGGCCCCTGCCGGGATCGCTAAGGGCTGCGCCCTTG
>NCDQ01000399.1 GCA_002280275.1 Caulobacter vibrioides
GCCATCGAGAAGAGCAACCCCGCCTCGGTCATGTGCGCCTACAACAAGGTCAATGGCGACTGGGCGTGCCAGAACGACTTCCTGCTCAACAAGGTGCTCAAGCGCGACTGGAACTATCCGGGCTGGGTGATGTCGGACTGGGGCGCGGTGCACAGCACGGTCAAGGCGGCGCTAGCCGGCCTCGACCAGCAGTCGGGCCAGGAGCTCGACACCCAGATCTTCTTCGGCGAGGACCTCAAGGCGGCCGTGGCAAAGGGCGAGGTCAGCCAGGCGCGCGTGGATGATATGGTTCGGCGCATCCTGCACGGGGTGATCACCTCGGGCCTGATGGACAATCCGAACCCGACGAGCGCCCAGCCGATCGACTATGACGCGCACGCCAAGGTCGCCCAGGCTGTGGCCGAGCGCGGCTCGGTGCTGCTCAAGAACGAAGGCGGCCTGCTGCCGCTGGCCAAGAGCGCCAAGAAGATCGTCCTGATCGGCGCTCACGCCGATGTCGGCGTGCTCTCGGGCGGCGGCTCCTCGCAAGTCCGCTCGGTGGGTGGCGCGCCGGTCGAGATCCCGCTGAACGGCGGCGAGGCCGCCTCGTTCGTGCGGGTCACCTGGCACGCTTCCTCGCCGCTGCAGGCGATCAAGGCCGCTAACCCCAACGCTGAAGTCACCTACGTCGACGGCAAGGATCCCGTCGCTGCTGCGGCCGCCGCCAAGGCCGCCGACGTCGCCATCGTGTTCGCCTGGCACTGGCAGACCGAAGCCCAGGACGCCCCATCGATCGCGCTGCCCGAGAACCAGGACGCGCTGATCGAGGCGGTGTCCGCAGCCAACAAGAACGCGGTCGTGGTGCTTGAGACCGGCGGCCCGGTGCTGATGCCCTGGCTCGACAAGGTCGGCGCGGTGCTGCAGGCCTGGTATCCGGGCCAGCGCGGCGGCCAAGCCATCGCGCGTCTGCTGTTTGGCGAGGTCAATCCGTCGGGCCGCCTGGCCATGACCTTCCCCAAGAGCGAGGATCAGGCGCCGCGCGCCAGCGCGCCGGGCTTCGCTGAGCAGGCGGCCATCGACGACGCGCGCCGCGCGGGCCAGAAGGCGGGTCCGATCAAGGGCTTTCCGGTGCGATACGTCGAAGGCGCGGCGGTCGGCTACCGCTGGTACGCCCAGGAAAAGCGCCAGCCGCTCTATCCATTCGGCTATGGCCTCTCGTACACCAGCTTCGGCTACAAGAACCTCAAGGTCGAGGACGGCGATGGCCTGAAGGTCAGCTTCGACGTCACCAACACCGGCAAGGTCGCCGGCGCTGACACGCCGCAACTCTATGTCACCTCGGGCCAGCGCAAGGCCATGCTGCGTCTGGCCGGCTTCCAGAAGGTGGATCTGGCGCCCGGCGAGACCAAGCGCGTCACCCTGACGGTGGAGCCGCGTATCATCGCGGACTACGACACCGCCAAGCCGGGCTGGACCATCGCGGCGGGAAGCTATCCGCTCTATGTGGGCCGCAACGCCGGCGAGCCTGTCCTGACCGGCAGCGCGCAGTTGAAGGCTTGGTCGAGGAAGCCCTGATGCGTCTGCGCCTTGTAACCCTGACGGTCGCGGCGCTGGCCGCGACCTCTCCCGTCCTCGCAGCGCCCAAGCTCCGCGCCTGGGTGACGACCGGCGACAAGAGCCAGCTCCTGGCGGCGCAGGCGCCTGTGGCGGCCTCGTCCCCCGAGGCGTTGGCCGGACTGCCGGTGATCGCGATCAACACCCAGGAGCGCCACCAGTCGATGGTCGGCTTTGGCGCGTCGATCACCGACGCCTCGGCCTGGCTGATCCAGAACAAGCTCAAGCCCGCCGACCGCGATGCGCTGATGCGTGAACTGTTCGGGCGCGCGGAGGGCGGTCTGGGCTTCAGCTTCACCCGCGTGACCATCGGCGCGTCCGACTTCTCGCTGGACCACTACAGCCTCAACGACACGCCAGACGGCGCGCCGGATCCGGGGCTGGAGCACTTCTCACTGGCGCGGCCTCAGCAGGACGTTTTCCCGACCTTGCGAGCGGCCTTGAAGATCAATCCCGAGCTGAAGGTCATGGCCTCGCCTTGGAGCGCGCCGGCCTGGATGAAGACCACGGGTTCGCTGGTCAAAGGCCAGCTCAAGGCCGAGGCCTATCCCGTCTACGCCCGGTTCTTCGCCCGCTACGTCCAGGAAGCCGCCAAGGTCGGCGTACCGACCGATTATCTCAGCGTCCAGAACGAGCCCGACTTCGAGCCCGAGAACTATCCGGGCATGCGGTGGCTTCCGCAGGATCGCGCGCGGTTCTTCGGCGAGCATCTGGCCCCGGTGTTCCAGCGCGAGAAGATCAAGACCCGCGTGCTCGACTGGGACCACAACTGGGACCAGCCCCAGCAGCCGCTGACGGTTCTGGCCGACCCGAAGGCCCGGGCGTTCCTGACGGGCGTGGCCTGGCACTGCTACGCAGGCGACGTCTCGGCGCAGGACAAGGTGCGCGCGGCCTATCCGGACAAGGAGGTTTTCTTCACCGAGTGTTCGGGCGGGGAATGGGCGCCGAAGTTCGACGACAGCTTCTCGTGGATGGTCGAGCAGCTGATCATCGGCTCGACGCGCGGCGGCGCGCGCGGCGTGCTGATG
>NCDQ01000400.1 GCA_002280275.1 Caulobacter vibrioides
GGCCCTGCTCGGCCAACTTCGGCTTGATGAACTCCAGCACCTCGGCGTGCGGCACGGCGGTGGCCGCCACGGTCAGGGTGTTGGGATCGCTGGCCTTGGGCGCCTTCGGGCCGCACGCCGCGATGGACATGGCGGCGAGGCCGAGGACGAGAACAGCGCGGCGGGCGACCATGAACAGCTCCACAAGACGATCTGAGGGGTAGGGTTTTGCCCGCTCGTGCGCGGCGAGGGAAATCAGATTTCCTGAGGCGATCCCGAGCCCCTGCCTCAGGATCGCTTGACGTTACGCCCGAACAGGTCGCCTGGATGGGGATGGCCAAAGAAACCGTCCACATCGTGCAAGCCTATATCGCCGGACGCGGCAAAGGCCTGAAGGCCGAGCAGCAGATCGGTTGTAAGACCGCCGAGGAGGCGCGGCGCAAGGCCGAACGGCTGGCGCCCCTGCGCGAAGGCGTCGTCGCGTTCTCGGCCACCGCCGATGTCGAGCTGGGCGACTATGACGAAAACCCCGACATCCTGTTCAAGGCCGGTCGCCTGCCCTTCCCGTTCGACCAGGCCTAGCGCTTAGACCTCTTCGTCCAGGTCATTGGCGACCTCCGGCGCGCCATGGATGATCCAGCTAGCGACAAAGTCGGGCTTGTCGCCCGCCAGGCTGGTCACGCCCGCCTCGGCCTTCTGGATCGCCGAGGTCTGGGGCGGCAGGGTGTAGGTGTCGCCGTCGTGCTCGCCCAGGAGGTCCAACACGATGCCCTCGTGCTCGGTGGCGTCGATCACCACGCCGAAGAACTGCTGTCGCTCCTGCACCTCGCCGTCGTCGTCGAGGAAGGTGAGGTTCATCAGCAGGGTCTTGCCCAGCAGGGTCGCCGCGAAGGCGGCGTCCCAGTGGGAGTCAGTGTGAGCATGTTCCGTCAAGTTGGTCCTGCCTTGCCTTCCACCTTAAACCAACAGCGCCCTGCGTCCTTCGAGGCCCGCTGCGCGGGCGCCTCAGGATGAGGGCTTCAGTGCAGAGTGTTCCTCATCCTGAGGTGCGCGCTCGTGAGCGCGCCTCGAAGGACGCACCGCGCTACCGACGCGACACCTTCCGCACCACCGCGTCGCCGATCATCTGCAGCACCTGGACCAGCACCAGCATCAGCACCACGGTGACGACCATCACGTCGGTCTGGAAGCGCTGATAGCCGAAGCGGATGGCCAGGTCGCCCAGGCCGCCCGCGCCGACCACACCGGCCATGGCCGTGTAGGAGACCAGCGCCACCGCGGTCACCGTCGCGGCGGCCACAAGGCCCGGCAGAGCCTCGGGCAGCAGCGCGCCCAGCACCACCTGACGCCGCTTGGCGCCCATGGCGAAGCTGGCCTCGATGACGCCCTTGTCGACCTCGCGCAGGGCGGTCTCGACCAGGCGCGCGAAGAACGGCGCCGCGCCCGCCACCAGCGGCGGGATCGCCCCGGCCACGCCCAGCGAAGTGCCGACCAGGGCCACGGTCAGCGGGATCATCACGATCAAGAGGATCACGAACGGCACCGAGCGCAGGATGTTGACCAGCAGCGACAGCACGCCATTGGCCAAGCGGTTCTCCAGCATCTGACCCTTGCCGGTCAGGAACAGGATCACGCCCAAAGGCAGGCCGACCGCCACGGTCAGCACCATCGAGCCGCCCAGCATGGCCAGGGTGTCGAGCGTGGCCTGGCCGATCTCGCTCCAGTCAATATTCGAGGCGTTCATTGGGCGGTCTCCCCGGAAAGCTCATCCACGCGCACGCCGGCGGCCTGGAACTGGGCGATGGCGGCGGCGACGTCGCCGCCGGTCAGGGCAAGGGTCAGCTGGCCATAGGGCGTCTCGCGCAGGCGATGGATCCGGCCGCCCAGGATCGAATAGTCGACGCCAGTGGCCCGGGCCACCTCGCCCAGCACCGGCTTGTAGGTCGCCTCGCCCTTGAAGGTCAGGCGCACAACGCGGCCCCCGACGCCCGGCGCGGCGGAAACATCGCCCTCGGCCTCGCGCACAAAGCGCCGGGCGGTGTCGCTGGCCGGGTGCAGGAACACCTCTTCCACAGCGCCCTCCTCCACCACGCGGCCGGCGTCCAGCACGGCGACGCGATCGCAGACGCGACGCACCACGTCCATCTCGTGGGTGATCAGCACGATGGTGAGGCCCAGTTCCCGGTTCAGGCCCGAGACCAGGTCCAGGATCTGTTCGGTTGTCTCCGGATCGAGAGCGCTGGTGGCCTCGTCGCACAGCAGGACCTTGGGATTGGTGGCCAGGGCGCGGGCAATGCCGACGCGCTGCTTCTGGCCGCCCGACAGCTGGGCCGGATACTTGCTGGCGTGGGCCGACAGGCCGACGCGCTCCAGCAGCCCGCCCGTGCGCGCCTTGACCTCGGCGGCGGGCCGACCGGCCAGCTTCAGGGGAAAGGCGACGTTCTGAGCGACCGTCTTGCCCGACAGCAGGTTGAAGTGCTGGAAGATCATCCCGACCCGGCGGCGCAGGGCGCGCAAGCCTTCGACGCCCTGCGCAGCGACATCGTCGCCATCCACCACCACCCTGCCGGACGTTGGCGTTTCAAGACCGTTGATCAGCCGGATCAGGGTGGACTTGCCCGCGCCCGAGGCGCCGA
>NCDQ01000401.1 GCA_002280275.1 Caulobacter vibrioides
GAGGTTCGCCGATCGACGTGGGCCAGGCACTTCTCGATCCAGTCGCTTTCGAACCCGATCTCGTTGAGCAGAGTCGAGCCCGTCCGGCGCAGGTCGTGGACCGTGAACGGCGCGAGCGGGAGCCCCTGCGCCTTGGCCCGCTCGGCAATGCTCATGGTCACGCGGTTGAACGTAGCCCGCGACATGGGCTGATCGGCCTCATAGCGCGAAGGCAGGAGGTACGGCGAATTTCCCGCGCAGGTCTTCAGCGCGATCATGATGTCGAGGGCCTGGGTCGACAGGTAGATATTGTGGGCCCGGCTGGCCTTCATCCGGGCAGCGGGAATGCTCCAGATCGCGTTGACGAAGTCGACCTCGTCCCAGGTGGCGTCCTGCAGCTCGCTCTTGCGCACCAGGGTCAGCAGGATGAGCTTCATGCCAAGCCGGATCGTCGGCAAGGTCGGGACCTGCTCAAGGAGCGGATAGAGCAGCCGGATCTCCTTGGGCGACAACGCCCGCTCGCGCGGCGTGAAAGACCAGATCGACGACGGGCTGACGTCCTTGGCGGGGTTTTCCACCTTCTCGCCGTGCAGGCGCGCGAAGGCGAAGATCAGGTTGATCTGATCTCGGATGTGGATGGCGGTCGCGGGCGCCCCGCGATCCTTCACCAGTTGGCAGAGCGCGCGAACATCGCCCGGTTCGATCTCGGTCAGCATCCGGTTCTTGAAGGCCGGCTCGACGTCGCGCTCGTAGATCGCGCGGCGCATGGCGCGGGTGCTGTCGGCCATGCGGCCTTCCTCGATCCATTTGCGCCCGAAATCGGCGAAGGTCTTGCCCGCCTTGATGCGCGCCTTGTCACGCTGCTTTTCGATGGCCGGCGAGACCCCTTCCCTCACCCTGCGCCGAGCTTCCATCCCAAGCTCGCGGGCCTTGAGCAGACTGACGCCATCGCGCCCGTAGCGACCTAGCGTCAGAGTCTCCCGGCGGTTGTTGATCCGGTAGTCGAGCCGGAAGGTGATCGAGCCGGCGGGAGAGACCACGACGTAAATACCGTCACGGTCCGCGACCTTGTACGGTTTCTTCTTTGGTTTCAGGAACTTGAGTGCAGCATCGGTGAGCATAAACGGCCTCCTTCTTGCCCCGAAAACCGACGAAAAGGCCGCAAAATACCGTCACGCCAAAAACGGCATGTCGGGAGCGTCTTTTCTGAGGAAATTCAGGGGCTTGATGTGAGAAAAAATACCGTCAGGCCTGACTTGCCTGACGGTATCAGCCGCTCGCCCTCGCGAGCAAGGTCGCGAGCGTACCGTCAATCGCACGAAATTTGAACTGGCTCCCCTCGATCGTCGCCGATCGTTGGAGAGCCAGAACACTTATTATTTCAATGATTTAACCGATATTCGCGATAGTCCGCGAAGGTCCCCGAAAGGCCCTGAATCATTCCCACTCGATCGTGCCGGGCGGCTTGCTGGTGACGTCATAGACGACGCGGTTGACACCGCGCACCTCGTTGATGATCCGCGTGGCGGTCTTGCCCAGCACGGACCAGGGGAACTCGAAGAAGTCGGCGGTCATGCCGTCGGTCGAGGTCACCGCGCGCAGGGCCAGAACGTTCTCGTAGGTGCGCGCATCGCCCATCACGCCGACGGTCTTGACCGGCAGCAGCACGGCGAAGGCCTGCCAGATCTGGTCATAGAGGCCGGCGTTACGGATCTCTTCCAGATAGATGGCGTCGGCGTCCTGCAGGACCTTGACCTTCTCCGGCGTGATCTCGCCGGGGATGCGGATGGCCAGACCCGGACCGGGGAACGGATGGCGACCGACAAAGGCCGGGGCCAGGCCCAGCTCGACGCCCAGGGCGCGGACCTCGTCCTTGAACAGCTCGCGCAGCGGCTCGACCAGCTTCAGCTTCATGTAGTCCGGCAGGCCGCCGACATTGTGGTGGCTCTTGATCACCGCCGAGGGACCGCCGCGGGCCGAGACGCTCTCGACGACGTCCGGATAGAGCGTGCCCTGGGCCAGGAACTCCGCGCCGTCGATCTTGGCGGCTTCCTTGTCGAAGACGTCGATGAACAGGCGACCGATGGTCTTGCGCTTGGTCTCTGGATCACTGACGCCCGCCAGCTCGCCCAGGAACAGGTCGCCGGCGTCCACATGGACCAGCGGGATGTTGTAGTGGTCGCGGAACAGGGTCACGACCTGATCGGCCTCGTTCTTTCGCAGCAGGCCGGTGTCGACGAACACGCAGGTGAGCTGGTCGCCGATGGCCTCGTGGATCAGAACGGCGGCCACCGAGCTGTCGACGCCGCCTGATAGGCCGCAGATCACCTTGCCGTCGCCGACCTGGTCACGGATCTTCTGGACCATCTCCTGGCGGAAAGCCGCCATGGTCCAGTCGCCCTTCAGGCCAGCGATATTGAACAGGAAGTTCCGGTACATCGCCGGTCCGTTGACCGTGTGGTAGACCTCCGGGTGGAACTGCAGCGCATAGATCTTCTTGGCGTCGTTGGCGATCGCCGCGAACGGAGCGCCGGTCGATGTGCCGATCACCTCGAAACCTTCCGGGATCGCCGTGACGCGATCGCCGTGGCTCATCCAGACCGTCTCAACGCCGCCGACACCGGCC
>NCDQ01000402.1 GCA_002280275.1 Caulobacter vibrioides
CCGTGCGGGCCTATGGCGATAACGTCCTGGCCTATCTGAACTTCCTCGAGATCCATCGGGGCGAGACGCTGAGCCTTGCCGCGATGGGCGCGATCTCGGCGGCGGACTTGCGCGGCTATCTGGCCTCCCGCCGCCAGGGCGAGAACGCCCTGGCCCCGCGCTCCCTGTCCCAGGCGCTGTCATCGATCCGCGCCTTTCATCGCTATCTGGACCAGCGCCATGGCGTAGCGAACGCCGGGGTGGGGCTGGTGCGCGGTCCCCGCCTCAAGATCGGCCTGCCGCGCCCCGTCTCCGAGGATCAGGCGCGCGACCTGATCACCGAGGCCGCCGACGACACCGAACGCGACCCGTGGGAGACCGCACGCGATGAGGCTGTGCTGACCCTGCTGTGGGGGTGTGGCTTGCGGATCAGCGAGGCGCTGTCCCTGCGCATCAGCGACGCCCCCCTTGCGGCGGCGCTGCGGATCACGGGCAAGGGCGGCAAGACCCGCATCGTGCCCGTGCTGGACGCCGTTCGCGAGGCGGTGGATGTCTATCTGGACGAGCTGCCGTTCAAGCTCGGGCCTGATGAGCCCCTGTTTCGGGCCAAGCGCGGCGGGCCGCTGTCGCCGCGTCACGTCCAGGGGTTGGTGCAGACCCTGCGCGGACGCTTAGGGCTCTCCGACCGCGTCACGCCCCACGCCTTTCGACACGCGTTCGCCACGCACCTCCTGGGCGCCGGGGCCGACCTGAGAGCCATCCAGGATCTTCTAGGCCACGCCTCGCTTTCGACGACGCAGCGCTACACCGAAGTCGACGCCGCCGGCCTGCTGGCCGCCTATCAGGCGGCGCATCCGAAAGCTTGACGAAAGACAAGCAAATCGCCGCGCCAAAGTTGATTAGAGAGCCCGATTTGGGTGCGTCAGACTGTCGCTACACCCGTCTCACGCGCGCGCATTAACCGCGATTTTACCGCGTCAGGACGTTCTGGAGAGCGACAACAGTACGATTGCGCGATCGCTCGTCGACGAGGCCCTCATGAACTTCGACAATCTGAAGATCTCGACCAAGGTGGCCCTGCCGGCCGTCATCCTCACCGTCGTCGCCCTGATGATCGTAGGGATGGGCGTCTGGCAAGCGCGGCGGGTCGAGGCAAACGAGAAGATCTTGGTCGAACAACGGGCGCCGGCCGAACTGGCGGCGGCGCAGTTCAGTGATAAAGTCGCAGAGATCGGCTACGCGTCCTACCGGACGGTCGCATACCCCGGAACCTCGGCGGAGGCAAAGGCCGCCAGTGACGCGATCGACAACGCCTATGCCGAGAGCAAGTTGCTTCTCAGTGAGGTTAAAAAGGCTGATCCTGAAGCAGCCAAAATCGTCGCAGACTTCGGCGCTCGTCTTGAGAAGATCTACACGAGCGCCCGGCAAGGCGCTGACCTTGGCCTTCAAGACGCCAATGAAGCTGCGATTATGGTGATGGCAGTCATCGATCCCGAGATCGCCTCGCTGAGCAGGGATATTGAGACTTTTGTCGGTAACCACGCCAAAGACACCCGGCTGATGGTGACGAAGGCGAACAAGGAGGCCGCCGCTGGCGCGACCTTCTCGATCATTTTCGGCCTGGTCGCTGCGGGCGGCGCCCTAGCTTTCGCTCTGTGGATCGGCTCGCGGAAGATCGCCGCCCCGCTGATCGCCACCGCCAAGACCATGGACATCCTGGCTCAAGGGTCGGTGGACGTCGAAGTGCGCGGCGCGGACCGCAAGGACGAAGTCGGCGCCATGGCGCGCTCGGTCCAGGTGTTCAAGGACAACGCCGTGGCCCTGCGCACCGCCGAGGCCGCCCAGCAGCGCGCCAACGCCGAGACCGAGGCCGAGCGTCGCCGCAACCAAGAAGCGGTCGAAGCCGCCGCCAAGGAACAGGCCATGGTCATGGAAGCCATCGCCGGCGGCCTGGCCCGCCTGTCGGACGGCGATTTGACCTACCGCCTGGATCAACAATTCCCCGAGGCCTACAAGCGCCTGCAGAACGATTTCAACGGCGCCATCGCCCAGCTGGAAGAGGCGATGGGCACCATCGTCCACGCCGCCAGCAGCATCGGCGCCGGCTCGGATGAAATCGCCTCGGCCGCCGACGACCTGTCGCGCCGCAGCGAGCAGCAGGCCGCCAGCCTGGAAGAGACCGCCGCCGCTCTGGACGAGATCACCGCCACGGTGCGCCGCTCGTCGGCCGGGGCGCAGGAAGCCTCCAAGGTGGTCGGCTCGACCCGCTCCGACGCCGAGCGTTCCAGCGTCGTGGTGCGCAACGCCGTTGACGCCATGAACCAGATCGAGAAGTCGTCGCAGTCGATCAGCCAGATCATCGGCGTCATCGACGAGATCGCCTTCCAGACCAACCTCTTGGCCCTGAACGCCGGCGTCGAAGCCGCCCGGGCGGGCGAGGCCGGTCGTGGCTTCGCCGTGGTGGCGCAGGAAGTGCGCGCCCTGGCCCAACGCTCGGCCGACGCGGCCAAGGAGATCAAGACCCTGATCTCGACCTCCTCGCAGCAGGTCAATCAAGGCGTCGCGATGGTCGGCCAGACCGGCGAGGCCTTGCAGGCCATCGTGGTCAAGGTCGGCGAG
>NCDQ01000403.1 GCA_002280275.1 Caulobacter vibrioides
CGTCGTCAGGGTCAGCATGGCGCCGGCCGAGAAGCCCAGCATGCCGATGCGGTCGGGATCCACCCGCCATTCGGCCGCGCGCTTGCGCACGAGCGCGAACGCCGCGCGGGAGTCGGCCAGTTGCGGCGCCAGGCCGGCCATCGCCGCCTGCGGATCAGGCCGGGGACGCTGCGCTGTTCCCGAGAACATCTCCTGCATCGACCGCTCGAAGCCCGCCATGTCCGGCGGAGTCTGATTGAGGCGGTACTTGAGGACGAACGCGGCGACGCCCTTGTCGGCCAAGGCCCGCGCCGCGTCCCAGCCTTCGTTCTCCATCGACAGGGTGCGGAAGCCGCCCCCCGGCGCGATGATCACCGCGGCGCCCGTGGCCTTGCCGGGTTCCGGAAGGAACGGCGTCAGCGTCGCTTCCGTGACGTTCCGGGCGAAGACGCTGCCATACTGGCTGTGCCAGGCCTCCGGCGCCGTCGCACCGGGCAGGGGACCCGTACCGAGCGCGATCGCATTCGGCTGCGCCGGAATAGCAATCGGCGTCATCCTGTCGTTCTGGGCCGCCGCAGACCCCGCCATGGCGATGCTGAGCGTGAAGGCCGCCAGAGCCAAACCCATGGATTCCCTTAGCCCGCGCGATCGCTCTATCTTACCGTTCATGCGTCTCTCCCTTTCGCATGCTGATCGCGCGCCAAGCCCCGGTTTGCCACCGTTCGCTTTCATCTGTGCGATCCCGTTGCTTCATGTCTGACAAAAGAATCCGTGATGCGCCAGATGGCTCGCTCAGATTGTAGTGCCCATGGCGTCATTTCTCGGCGTTGACGGTTTGATTTGTCCGAGTAAATGTCACCCGTCGTTTGGGAGGCGAATAGTGAAACTGAAGCTCGCCGCGGCCGCGTTGGCCTTGATCGCAAGCCTGAGCGGGCCAAGCCTCGCTGCAGAGGAGGGGGGCTGGCTGCCCCTGAGCGCCAATCCGATTTTCCGGGAGAAGTTCACGGCGGATCCCGCGCCGCTCGTCGTCGGCGATCGCCTGTATCTCTATGTCGGTCGCGACGAAGCGCAGCGGGA
Organism: Caulobacter vibrioides; assembly: GCA_002280275.1. Lineage (GTDB taxonomy): Bacteria > Pseudomonadota > Alphaproteobacteria > Caulobacterales > Caulobacteraceae > Caulobacter > Caulobacter vibrioides_A. The sequence goes on from NCDQ01000403.1 coordinate 1,057, forward strand.
CGAGATGTTCAACATGCGCGAGTGGCTGGTCTATTCGACCACCGACATGAAGACGTGGACCTCGCACCCGCCGATCATGAAAGTCGCCGACTTCAAGTGGGCGCAGAAGGACGCTTGGGCCTCACAGGCGATCCAGAAAAACGGCAAGTTCTACTTCTACGCCGCCGTCGAGCACGACCAGACGCGGCCCGGCAAGGCGATCGCGGTGGCGGTGTCTGACAGCCCGACCGGGCCGTTCGTCGACGCCCGTGGCTCGGCCCTGATCACCAATGACATGACGCCGAAGGGCACGCGCAGCTGGGAGGATATCGATCCGACGGTCTGGACCGACGATGACGGCACGACGTGGATCGCATGGGGCAATCGCCAGTGCTACATCGCCAAACTCAAGCCCAACATGATCGAGATCGACGGCCCGATCACCGAGATCACGCCGCCACATTTCGAGGAAGGGCCGTGGCTGCATAAGCGCGACGGGCTGTACTACCTGACCTACGCCTCCCTGGATCGCTCCACGCAGCGCGACGAGCACGTATCCTACGCCACCGCGCCGGCCATCACCGGGCCTTGGACCTATCGCGGGCTGTTGACCGGCTCAGGCAAATACAGCTTCACGATCCATCCCGGCATCGTGCAGTTCAAGGGCGCTTGGTACATCTTCCTGCACAACGCGACCCTGACGATCGGCGACCTGAACGGCGCGATCGGTCGGCGTGCGGTCACCGTCGAAAAGCTCAGCTACAATCCCGACGGCACGATGAAGCCCGTGGTCCAGACCGACCGCGCAGACTCCTTCGTGGCGACGGTCGTCCCGGCCAAGTGACTGAAGCCGCTCCTGCGGGGCGCTAGTCGCCCCGCAGCACCGGCGCGGGTCTTTGCGCAAGAGCCAGGCTGGCGGCGATGAGGCCGCCCAGGGTCGCCAGGCCCGTCGCGCCCGCCAGCAGAGCCAGCACACCGCTCCAGTCGACGCTCCAGGTCGCCTCAAAGACCTTGACCACCACAGGCCAGGCCGCGGCGAAGCCGAAGAGCACGCCGGCCGCTCCGGCGATCAGACCGACCGCACCATACTCGATCACATAGGCCAAGAGGATCTGACCCCGTGTGGCGCCGAGCACCTTGAGGGTCGCCGCTTCCCGGGCGCGCGCCCGGGCGCCGGCCGCGATGGCGCCGGCCAGGACCAGGAGGCCCGCCAGTCCCGCCACTGCCGCCGCGCCGCGCACCGCCAGGGCCAGGCGGTCGAAGAGGGCGGCCGCCGACTCCAACTGCTCGCGCACGCTGATCACGTTGACGGTTGGCAGGGTCTGGCCAAGTTTGCGGGTCAGGGCGGCTTCCTGGGCCTTGTCCATTCGCGCGATGGCCACGCTGCGCAGCTCGGCGCCCTCCAAAGTCGCGGGGTTGAGGATCAGGTTGAAGTTCGGGCCAAAGCCGCCGAACTCCACTTTGCGCAGCACCGTGATGCGGGTCTCGATCTCCTGACCCAGAACCAGCAGCGTGACCGTGTCGCCTAGCTTGAGCCCGGCGGCTTCAGCGATCTC
>NCDQ01000404.1 GCA_002280275.1 Caulobacter vibrioides
TATCACGCTCGGGCGCCGTCTCGCGGTTGGAGGACGGCAGGAAGTCGATCAGGCGGCGAACCTGGGTCATGGCCTCCAGGTCGTTCTCGAACGCGCCCTCGGCGACGCCGGACTTGGCGGCGTGCACGCGGGCCCCGCCCAGTTCCTCGGCGGTCACGACCTCGTTGGTGACGGTCTTCACCACGTCCGGGCCGGTTACGAACATGTAGCTCGTATCCTTCACCATGAAGATGAAGTCGGTCATGGCCGGCGAGTAGACGTCCCCGCCGGCGCACGGGCCCATGATGACGCTGATCTGCGGGATGACGCCCGAGGCCATGACGTTCTCAAGGAAGATATCGGCATAGCCCGCCAGGCTGTCGACACCCTCCTGGATGCGCGCGCCACCGGCGTCGAACAGGCCGATGACCGGCGCCCCGACCTTCATGGCCTGGCGCTGGACCTTGACGATCTTGGCCGCGTGCGCGCCCGACAGGCTGCCGCCGAACACGGTGAAGTCCTTGGAGAAGACGTAGACGACCTTGCCGTTGATCGTGCCCCAGCCGGTGACCACGCCATCGCCGGGCACCTTCTGATCCTGCATGCCGAAGTCGGCGCAGCGGTGTTCGACGAACATGTCGAACTCCTCGAAGGAGCCCTCGTCCAGCAACAGATCGATCCGCTCACGAGCGGTCAGCTTGCCCTTGGCGTGCTGGGCTTCGACGCGCTTTACGCCTCCGCCGGCCTTGGCCTGCTCGCGGCGACGGTCAAGTTCCTCGAGAATGTGCTGCACGCGCGTACTCCCTGCCCGGTCGGTTATCTTTGGCGGTTCTCCCACCTTATGACCAAGCCGTAGCGAGGCCAGAGCCAGGGCGCAAGGCGGACCTTGCGGCAGCGCAGCATGAGCCGTCGCCGGAGCGTCAGCGCAGCGCGGCGAACCAGCGCGCGATCATCTCAGCCTCGACGCCCAGCGCCTCGGCCCGCGCCTTGGCCTCGGCGTCCTCGCCCCACTGCTCGGCCTGATAGATCTCGTCCAGCCGTGACAGGTCCAACGCGCCCTGCCCGGTCAGCCGTTCCGCCCGGACCGCGAGGGCCAGGGCCGTCGAGCCGAAGAGGCCTGCGGCGAAGGCCACGCCCGCCAGCGCGAAATCGTCCAGGGTCAGGGCCAAGGCCTCAACCGACGCCAAGGTTTCTGGCGGCTGCGGCGTATGGATGATCCCGCTGACGGGCGTGAACAACAGGCCATGCTCGGCCTTGATCCAGTCCAGAACCGCACCCCACTCACGCTCTTGTCTCTCGACGAGGCCCCGGGGGCTTTCCGCGCGATAGCAGAGGTGATCCGAGGCGGCGTAGGCGGTGATCTCCCGGGCGACTTCGGCGCGCGTATCGGCGATCCGGTCGATGGCGGTGAAGGCCAGGCGCGTGGCGGGCATCAGGCTGCTGTCGATATACTCGACCTGCGCGTCCCACTCGGCGGCGATCATCTCGCCCAACGCCTGGGTGGGCGCGACGAGAGGCTTCTTGGCCGGCGACTTGGGCGTGCGACCGTCCAACTGCACCGCGAAGCCTCCGTCGACCTGCGCGGCGGCGGCGGCCTTGTAGAAGCGCTTGGGTTTCAGCAGCAGTTCGGACTTGTCGGACACGGGAAAGGCTCTTTTTCGCGATTATCCGCGACGGATCGGCGACGGACGGCCGTTGAATGGGCAAGATCGCGATGTCGCGCAAGGGAGACCGTCGTTTGAGCCTGCCCTCGAAGGATATGATGGCCGCCATCGCCGCCACGCGCTTTGGCCTTGGGGCCCGCCCAGGCGAAATCGAAGCGGCCAAGGCCGATCCGCAAGGCTTTCTGGTCGCCCAGATCCGTCGCGACGGCGCCGACATCCCGCAGGACGACCGCGAGACCGCAGCCGCGCGCTTCGAGCAAATGCGCGCCTACCAGCAGCAGCGTCGAGCCGAGCGGCAGAAAAAGGACGGCGAAGGTGACGCCAAGATGGCCGCACAAGCCGTCATGGAGGCCCAGCGGGACCTTCGCCAAAAGGTCGGCGCTGACTTCCTGGCCCGCGCGCGGCTGGGCGCTGGCACGCCGACGGCCTTCCGCGAGCGCTGGACGCTGTTCTGGGCCAATCACTTCACCGTCTCGGCCACCAAGCAGCTCACCTCGGTGATGGTCGGTCCCTTTGAGCGCGAGGCCATCCGCCCCTACGTGTTCAGCCGCTTCGAAAACCTGCTGGTGGCGTCCTCGACCCATCCAGCCATGCTGACCTATCTGGACTAGGCCCAATCTATCGGCCCACATAGCCGCGCCGCCCAGTTCGCCGCGCGCCGCCGCAACAACGCCACGGCCGGGCTGAACGAGAACCTGGCGCGCGAGATCCTCGAACTGCACACAGTCGGGATCGACGCGGGCTACACCCAAGGCGACGTCACCGAATTCGCCCGCGCTCTGACAGGCTTCTCGATCGGCCGGGAGCAGGAGGATCGCGCCGGTCAGTTCCTGTTTCGCGAACAGGCCCACGAGCCCGGCGCGCGCACGATCATGGGCCGCCGCTACGGTGAGGAAGGCCTCAAGCAGGGCCTCGCGGCGCTGCGGGACCTCGCAGCCGATCCGCGC
>NCDQ01000405.1 GCA_002280275.1 Caulobacter vibrioides
CGAACCGCCTCAGCGGCCCCATCGTTTAGCGCCCGATGTCGGCGGAGGCGGCTATCTATCCAACCCCGTTTTCCGTGTCAAATCGTTTTTTTCAAAACTTTTCGAACCGGGCGGCGAAACCAGAAAATCCGGATCCGCCAGAGCGGCCAGCTTCTAGAGAAGCCAACCAATCCAGTCAACCGATTATTTTGAAGAAACTTCAAAGTATCGAGTAACTAGACCTTCCATCGCGCCGCTGAATTCTTGCGAATTCTTGGCGGCGATGTCCGGAGCGGCGCTTCTAAAGAGGCGACATTCCGAAGTCAACCAACTCTTTTCAGCTTTTTCGACAACCCGGAAGACCCGGCATCGAAGAGACAAAAAGAGGATCCCGGGGCTGCCGAAGCCGCCCTTGCGGATCCATCACTGAGTCGATTGGAGCGCGGTTTCTAGCGAAGCGTCTGAACCGATGCAACTCCCTTTCGGGGGCCGCGTCGTCCGGTCGCGATGCCGTTCCGAGCGAGGCGGTGATCTAGTCGGCCAGCCGGCGGCTGGCAACCCCCTCGCGACAATATAACGACGCTCTTTTGACGGCGTCGTTAACAGAGGCCTGCGGAGCCCGACCAGGCGGGCTCCAGCCGTACGCCTTAGTGCTGGCTCTCCGGGAGACGCACAATCAAGCCGTCCAGCGCGTCGCTCACCTTGATCTGGCACGACAGGCGACTGTTGGGTTCGACGTTCTCGGCGAAGTCCAGCATCGACTCTTCCATGGCCGACTTGTCACCGGTCTTATCGAGCCAGGCTTCGTCAACATAGACATGGCACGTCGCACAGGCGCAGGCGCCGCCACAGTCGGCGTCGATGCCCGGGACATTGTTCTTCACGGCGCCTTCCATGACGGTCAGGCCCGGCTTCACGTCGATGACTTGCTCGGCGCCGTCGTGCTGGATGTAGGTGATCTTGGCCATTTGTTTCCCGTTACCCCTGGAAGGCTCTCTCTATGGGGCGACCTTAGGCCGCCACCTCTTTCATGGACACCGACGGATCGGCGAGCTTGTTGACGTCGACCGGCGTGCGCTTGGCGATCAGCTGCTTGCCCGCCATGAACTCCGGCGGCGCGTTCACCGCTTCAACAGCTTGGACCAGGTCGCCCTTCAGATGGAAGACGGCGAACTTCGCCGCCGCCACGTCGCCGCGCACGACCTGGCGGTCGGCATCGAAGGGCAGCCCGGCGATCTGCAGCTTGAGATCATACTGATCCGACCAGAACCACGGCGTCTCGGGCGCCGGTCCCGGCCGGCCCAGAATCGCCGACGCCGCCTGCTTGGCCTGCTCGAGGGCGTTCGGCACGCTCTCCAGTCGAAACTGTCGGTCATAGAGCGGCAGAGGACGGTGGCTGACATCGCCGATCGCGAAGATCGACGGATCATCGGTCCGCGCCTCGAGGTCGACCACCACGCCATTGACGGTGGACAGGCCCGCATCCTTGGCCAGTTCGTCATTCGGGACCGCGCCCACGCCGACAAGGGCGACATCGCAGGCCACGATCCGGCCATCGGTGAAGCGCACGCCCGTCACGTGACCATCCTGGCCCTCAAAGGCCGCGACGCCGGCGTTCAGCTCGAACGCGACGCCGTGCTTGCCGTGATAATCCTGGAAGAAGTGCGACAGCGTCTCGCAGGCGACGCGGGCCAGGACCCGGCCCTCGCGCTCGATCACCATGGCGTGGCTGCCCAGAGCGCGCGCCGAGGCGGCGGCCTCAAGGCCAACATAGCCGCCGCCGACAACGGCAAGGCGCTTGTCCCGGCCCAGGGCGTTCTTCAACAGTTCAGCGTCCGCAGCCGTGCGGAGCGCCAGGACGCCGGTGAGGTCCGATCCAGGGATCGGCAGTTCGCGGGCCCGCGCGCCAGTGGCTAGAACCAGAAAGTCGTAGGGGATCACCTCGCCCGAGGCCAGGGTCACGGTCTTTTCGGAACGGTTGATCCGTTCGGCGACGCCGCCGAGGCGTAGCATCACGTTGTTCTCGGCGTACCAGTCGGCGGGCTTGAGCGACAGCGAGTCGGCGTCGGCCTCCCCCTTCAGCCAGGCTTTGGAAAGCGGGGGGCGTTGATAGGGCAACAGCGGCTCGTCCCCGATCAGGACAATCCGGCCCTCGTGACCATACTGGCGCAGGAACGCGGCGACTGAACCGCCAGCGTGACCCGCGCCGACGATGACGACGCATGCGTTCTGATTGACGTTAGCGCTCAATGACGCCCTCCCTTTCGTCAAAAATGACGCCGGCGTCACCTATTGGCAAGCGCCTTCGATAGAGGCGGATACAGAATGGGGCGGCTCGTCTCCGAAGCCGCCCCATATTTATCGTCTTAGAGGATGCGTCAGACGACGCGCTCGACCATCATCTTCTTGATTTCGGCGATCGCCTTGGCTGGGTTCAGCCCCTTGGGGCAGACCTGGGCGCAGTTCATGATCGTGTGGCAGCGATACAGCTTGAAGGGATCCTCAAGGGCGTCGAGGCGGTCGCCGGTGGCCTCGTCGCGGCTGTCGATCAGCCAGCGATAGGCGTGCAGCAGGGCCGCCGGGCCCAGATACTTGTCGCCGTTCCACCAG
>NCDQ01000406.1 GCA_002280275.1 Caulobacter vibrioides
AGTGCTCCATGTTCTTTGAATTGACGAAGATCTCGAAGGGGTGGCGGCCATCCGCCGCCTCCACATCGTTGATGGTCACATAGACGGCGTGGGCGCTGTCTGGCCATTTGATCTTGTAGGTCGCGCCGCCAAGGGCGTCGGGACGCGAGGGCAAGGGCGGTTCGGGCGCGACGGGAGGCGAGGGCTCGGGTGTCGGCGTGACCGAGAGCACCGAGCCAGTGATGGCGTTGGGGCGATAGGTGGTCAGGCCCTTGCAGCCTAGCCGGTACCCCTGGCGATAGATGTCGGCGAAGTCGTCGAACGCGATGGTCTCGGGGCAGTTGACGGTCTTGGAGATCGAGCTGTCGACCAGGGCCTGGGCGGCGGCCTGCATGCGCAGGTGATCGGCCGGGGTCAGGTCCTGGGCGCTGACGAACGCCGCCTGCGGCGGCGGCGCGTCGCCGTGCAGCCGCTTCCACACCGCCAGGGCGTAGTCCTCGACCTGTTCCTCGCGGCTGCTCCCGTCCGGCTGGCGGACCTTGCGGGTATAGGCGTAGGCGAAGACCGGCTCGATACCCGAGGAGACATTGCCGGCCAGCAGCGAGGTGGTGCCGGTCGGGGCGATCGAGGTCAGGCAGCCGTTACGCAAGCCGTGCGCGGCGATCAGGGCGCGGGTCTCATCGTCCAGGTTGGCGAGGTTGGGCCGGTCGAGGATTTGCGGGTCGTAGAGGGGGAAGTGTCCCTTCTCGGCGGCCAGCCGCGCCGAGGCGCGATAAGCCTCGCGCTTGATAACGCCCAACCAGCGCTGGGTGAGGGCGACGGCCTGGTCGTCGCCATAACGCGCGCCGCAGAACACCAGGGCGTCGGCCAGGCCGGTGACCCCGATCCCCAACCGTCGCTTGGCCCGGGCCTCCAGCGCCTGGGCTTCCAGCGGGAAGCGGGAGATGTCGATGACATTGTCAAGCATGCGCACGGTGGTGCGGGTGAGGGCGCCCAGCCTGTCCTCGTCGAGGGCGGCGCCCGGTTCGAACGGGTTGTCGACCAGGCGGGCCAGGTTGAGCGAGCCCAGCAGGCAGGCGCCATACGGCGGCAGCATCTGTTCGCCGCAGGGATTGCTGGCCAAGATCTCTTCGCAATAGGCCAGGTTGTTGGCGGCGTTGACGCGATCGATGAAGATCACCCCCGGTTCGGCGGCATCGTAGGTGGCTCGCATGAGCCGCGCCCACAGATCAGCCGCGCGAACGGTGCGGTGAACCTGACCGCCAAAGCTGAGCGGCCAGTCGCCGTCGGCGTCGAGCGCGGCCATGAAAGGGTCGGTGACCAGGACCGAGAGGTTGAAGTTGCGGAACCGGCCCGCCGCGCGCTTGGCGTCGATGAAGGCCTCGATGTCGGGATGGTCGATGCGCAGGCAGCCCATCATCGCGCCGCGCCTCTGGCCGGCCGACAGGATGGTGCGGCACATCGAATCCCAGACGTCCATGAAGCTGAGGGGCCCCGACGCATCGGCGCCGACGCCCTCGACCCTCGCCCCGTTCGGGCGGATCGACGAGAAGTCCATGCCGACCCCGCCGCCCTGCTGCAGGGTGACGGCCGCCTCGCGCACATGCTCGAAGATGCCGCCCAGGTCGTCGGGCGTCACGCCCATGACGAAGCAGTTGAACAGGGTCACGGCCCGGGCGGTGCCCGCGCCGGCCAGGATGCGGCCGGCCGGCAGGACCTTGAAATCGGTCAGGGCCTCCAGGACCTCGGCTTCAAAGCCCTTGCGCAGCTTTGGCGCCTCGGCCTGGGCGATGGCTCTGGCGACGCGCGCCCAGGTCTCGGCCACATTGGCGTCGCCGCGACCCTGCGGCGGCGCGAAGCGGTACTTGCTGGCCCAGATCTCGCCAGCGAAGGGATTGTCGAACGCCATGGTCGCTCTTTCTGAAATTGGAGAGGGCAGGCTGGTTGATTCCCTGCGGCGTGCGGAAGACGAAGGGGCCGGCGTGCGGAAGACGAAGGGGCCCGCCCAGTGTGCGAAATTGGCCAGGCCCGGCCTTGTGCAACATCAAGGCGCGGGCCGGCGCCGCTCAATGCGCGCCCGTGGCAAGGTCCCTAGGGTTGGGGTGTAGAGGAGCTTCTATGACCGAAAACGCCCAGATCTCAGCACTGAGCCGCACCCCCGCCGGGCCTGACTCCGCCGCGCGATTTATCCTCGACCCCGCCGACACCAGCGCGATCGAGGCCTATCTGGTGCTTCACGCCCCAGGCGACACCGAGGCCGCGCAGCAGGCCGGGGCGCTGATCGATCATATTCTGACCCGCTACCATCAGGTCCATATGGAAGACTTTCCCCAGGCCATCGCCCTGGCGCGCAAGGTCGAGGCTGTGCACGTGGCCGACGCCGAATGCCCCGACGGCCTGGCCGACCATCTGGCGCTGATGGCCGACGAACTGGCCGGCCACCAGCGCAAGGAGGAGATGGCGCTGTTTCCGATGATGCGCCACGGGGGTGGACCGATGGTCCGTATCGCTATCGCCCGGATGCAGGCCGAGCATCGCGACGTGGTCGAGCAATTGACGCGGCTGGCGGTGATCACCAAGGATTTCACGCCGCCGCAGGAAGCCTGTCGCACTTGGCGGGCGCTCGATCAGCTCTGCCGCAAGATCGATCGCGAGCTGCGCGAACACATGCGTCTGGAGGACGCGATCCTGTTTCCGCATTTCGCCGGCGCGCTTTAAGGCCGGCCAACCGCCTCAGAAGTCGAGCGTCTCAACCCGGGTCCCGACCGCAGCCGCGGTCGCGCCAGGGCGACGACGGATCAGCACATCGCTCATCGCCAGGGCCTTCTGGGCCGAGGCGTCCTGGTCGCCGACCGGCTCGACGCCGCCCTGCGTCCGCCGTCCGCGCACGAAGGTCTCGCGATCGCCGCAGGGGCCGAGCGGCGCGGTCAGGGCCTCAAGGCGCCAGCCGGCCGCCTGGGTCGGGTCCAGGCCCGCCAGGCCGGCGATCAGCGGCGCCAGAAACAGCCGGGCGGTGACCAGGGCCGAGGTTGGATTGCCGGGCAGGCCGACGATCAGGGCGCGGTGGACGCGCCCCAGCCAGACCGGCTTGCCGGGTTTGATCGCCACCTTGGAAAAAATGAGATCCAGGTCGAGCGGCGCGAACATGGTCTTGGCGAAATCGCGTTCGCCCACGGACGCCCCGCCGGTGACGACGATGATATCGGCCAGACCGACCGCCGATCGCGCCGCCTTCTCCAGTGCGGGCAACTCATCGCCCACCCGCCAACGATCCACCACCTTGCCGCCCCAGGCGCGCGCCAGGGCGGCGACGCCGAAGGTCACGCTTTCGGGAATGCCGGGCCGAATCCGGGAGGGGCGTCCAGGTTCGTCCAGCTCGTCGCCGGTGCCGATGATCAACACGCGGGGGCGAACGACCACCGACACCCTGGCCTGATCGGCCGCGGCGACCGCCACCAGTCGCTGGGCGTTGAGCCGGAGGCCGGCCTCGACCAGCACGTCGCCAGCCTTGAAGTCCGAGCCGGCCAGCCGCAGGTTGCGCGGGCCGCTGGGCGGCTGAGCGAAAAGGGCCAGCGGCCCCTCGCGCGCGACCTCTTCCTGGATCACCACCCGATCGGTTCCGGCCGGCGCCGCGGCGCCGGTGAAGATGCGCACGCAGGCGCGCGGCGTCAGAACGCCTTCGAAGGCCTGGCCGGCATAGGCGTCGCCGACGACCGCTAAGCGGACCGGCGCGTCGGTCAGATCGTCATCACGCACCGCATAGCCGTCCATGGCCGAGACGTCGGCGCAGGGCGTGGCGCGGCGCGCGACGATGGCCGCCGCCAGGATGCGGCCGTCGGCCTTGTCCAGGCGCACGGTTTCGCGACCCAAAGGTTGGGCCAGGCCCATCACCAGGGTCGACGCCTGATCGTAGCTGATCAATTGCAGACGCCGCGATAGCGGGGGATCTGGCCTACCAGCGAACAGGGGCGAAAGCGGCTGTCCAGCTCCTGGCCCAGCACCAGGTCCCAGGCGTCGCGGCAGGCCCCGGTCGAGCCGGGCACGCAGAACACGAAGGTGTCGCCGACCTGGCCGGCCAGGGCCCGCGACTGCAGGGTCGGAAGCCGGTGCCGCCGGTGGTGAGGATGACATCGACGGCCGCGTCATCGGCCCAAGCCTGAACCTGACGGCGGATGGCCTCGACCTCGTCGGGCACGATCACACGGCCGACCAGGCCATGGCCGGCGACCGTCAGGCGGTCGGCCAGCAGGGCGCCCGAGGTGTCGGTGTTCAGGTCGCGGGTGTCGGAAATGGTCAGGACGGCGATGTTGAGCGGATAAAAGGGCAGGCGCTCGTCGATACCGGCCTTGCGGCCCTTCGCGGCCAGGGGCGCGTCATCCATGGTCAACCTCCAGAAAACATCGACAGGAAGGCCACTTCCTGCCCAGGGCTGACCCAGGCCTGGTCGCCGACGATGGTGTGATCGACGGCCGCTCGCAGACCGCGTTCGCTCAGGGCCTCGTGGCCGCCCTCGACCTGATTGGCCAGTTGCATGCGAAGCCAGGACAGCGCGCAACCGGCGGCGGGAATCTCCAGCGTCGCCATGCGGCCAAAGCGGTCGGCGATCTTGCCGAAAAAACGCACCTGGACGGTCCCCATCGCGGCGACCGTCGAAACCAGAGCTTGAGTCACCAAAGGCCCCATCCTCGTCAGCCGTGATCGGCTCGATTGGGTCTACACCGGTCGTGCCCCAAGCCGATTGTCGGAGATCAAGCGGGGGGAAATGTCGCGGGTCCGGCGTCCATGTTAGGATCAGCTCGCGGCGCGCCGGCGCTCTGATCCTTGGCAAGGCGAGCATGCGACTCACCGTCTACACCGACTTTTCGCTTCGGATGCTGATGTATCTGGCGCTGCATCCGGAGCGTCGCCCCACCATCGCCGAGATCGCCAGCAGCTATGGAATCTCCCGTCACCATTTGCAGAAGGTCGCCTACGAACTCGGCGCCGCCGGTTACATCACAACGACACGGGGCAAGAACGGCGGCTTGAGCCTGGCCCGCTCACCACGGGATATCGGTCTGGGCGAAGTCGTCACCAGCACCGAGCCAGACATGGCCCTGGCGCCCTGTTTTGATCGCTTGAACGGCCCTTGCGTCCTGACCCCGGCCTGCCGTCTGCGGCAGGCGTTGGGCGAAGCGCGAGCCGCATTCCAGCAAGCGCTGGACGCCTATACCCTGGCTGACCTCACCGAAGACCCCGAGCCGCTTCGTCAACTCCTCGCCTTGGCGGGCCGTCAGCCCGCGGCGGCCGGCGATCCCCGGTCAGGCGAGGGTCAGGTCTGATGGTTGGCCGGCGACGGCTGATCGGGGGACATCGGCTTGCCGTTGTGAGTGAAGACCGGCCGCGGTCCTTGCGACCTGGCTCCCTTCAGCTTGGTCATCCAAGCCTGCAGGCGACTTGGCGCGCCGCCTTCGGCGGCTGCGGCGGTCGCTTCGACGCGGGTCACCTCTGGAACATAGCGGCGCACGATGTTCTCGATGGTCGCCTTGAGCGTCAGCTGTGACGAGGGGCAGCCGCCGCAGGCGCCCCGCATCTCGATCCAAAGCACGCCGGTGACGGGATCGAAGCGGTCAAACACCACATCGCCTCCGTCGCGGGCGACGCCGGGGCGCACATAGAGGCCCAGAACGCCAAGGATCTCATCCTCGATCTCACCGCCGCTGATCGCCTCGATAGGGGCCGGGCCGTTCAAGGCCGGGGCGCCGCCGGCGATGTGGTCGGCCAAGGCGGTGATCGCTTGCAGGCGAAGGACGCTCCAGGGCGGGCCGCCCGGCGCACGCCTCACCGTGACGAAGTCATGGGCGATAAAGACGCCCTCAACCGCAGGCAATTCAAAGAGGCGATCGGCCAGCGGTGAACGACCGGGTTGGTGGTCCAGGCGTCGAAAGTCCTGGGCCGGACCCGATGTCAGGACGCAGTGGGGGATGAACTTCATCGCCTCGGGATTGGGCGTCTGTTCGGTGACGATGAACATGTGGCCTCTTTCGCAGTCGCCGGTTGAAGCCGGGACGCCCGGCATAGACGACGGGCTGGCGCATAACCAATATTTCTTATACTGGTTATACGCCAGCCGATTGGGAAGCGCCAGGACCTCGCAAGCCTGCGCCGCCCCAACGCAGGCATCGCGAACCGCCGCCGGCTGCGGAGAGTTTGCACGCGTCGAGGCGCGATGGGCGCCGTGAGTGGGAGCGGCCCGATGACCTATGTCGTCACGGAAAACTGCATCAAGTGCAAATACATGGATTGCGTCGAGGTCTGCCCGGTCGACTGCTTTTACGCAGGGGAGAATTTCCTGGTCATCGACTTGGACGCCTGTATCGACTGCGGGGTCTGCGAACCGGAATGTCCCGCCGACGCGATCGTATCCTACACCGACCCTCGGGCGACGCCGCAATGGCTGACGATCAACGCCACCTATGCGCGGCTTTGGCCCAACATCACCCGAAAGGGTCTGCCGCCAGCTGACGCCGACGCCTGGAAAGGCGTCGATGGTAAGCTCTCCCAATTGAGCGGCGAACCACAAACGCCCTG
>NCDQ01000407.1 GCA_002280275.1 Caulobacter vibrioides
GCGGCGTATCTCGGTCACTGGGTCAAGATTCTGAAGGACCGCCCCGGGGCCCTACTGGAAGCCTCCGGGCACGCCCAGCGGGCCGTCGATCACCTGCTCGCCTACAGTCAGCCGGCGCAGGCCAGCCAACCCCTGGCCGCGTAGGGGCGCGAGGCCCCTGCCCCGGTGTTGCGAGGGTTGGCGGGTTCGGCGCCCGCCCTGCCCGGCCCGATGGGAAAGTCGGAGGAAGGGCGGGAGCTCGCGAGCGAACCGGGATTTGGTCCGGCGCTGGCTCCTTGAGGCTTCCATGCCCAGACCCACTCATCGCAACGACGCCACACCTTGCCAGACCGCCGATCTGTTCGCCGCGGCGGGCGTGGGCGAGATGACCGCTCGCTACGCCGGCCCTTCGTCTCCAGCCCCCTCAAACGGGACGCTGGGCGCGAGGGCCGCGACCGGCGGCCTGGCGAGCCTGAGCGACATCGAGGCGCTCGAACTCCTGCTCTCTCGGTCCCTGGCCAACGGCGCCCGGGCCACGGCCGTAGCACTTCTGGCCCGGTTCGGTTGTCTTCGGCGGGTGCTGACGGCCGACCTTGCCGCACTTTCGACGTTCGTCGACACCCGTGTCGGCATCGACCTGCAGCTGATCTACGACGCCGCGCGTCGGCTTGCGGCGGCCGAATTGCCAGGGCGTTGCGTCGTCTCCTCGTGGACGGCGCTCATCGACTACCTGAAGCTCACCATGGCCCACTGTGAACGCGAGGCGTTCCGCGTGCTGTTCCTCGACAAGAAGAACCAGCTGATCGCCGATGAGATTCTCAATCACGGCACCGTCGACCACGCGCCCGTCTATCCGCGCGAAGTCGTGCGGCGGGCGCTGGAGGTGTCCGCGTCGGCTGTGATTTTGGTTCACAATCACCCATCGGGCGATCAGACTCCCTCGTCGGCCGACATCGAGATGACCAAGAAGGTCGTCGACGCCGCCCGGACCCTGGGTATCGCGGTGCATGACCACGTCATTGTCGGGCGCGCCGAGGTCGCCAGCTTCAAGGCGCTGGGATTGATCTAGGTATCCTACTGTAGCGTGACGAAGCGTTGTGGAGTTGTCAGGATAGCGCACTGGGCGGGTCTTTAAGTGTGCAGCAGGGTCACAAAGCCGCCACGGAAACTCGGGGGGATTGGTCGATCGGGATTGGTGGGGCAAGGTGGCGCATGGCCAAATACGACCCCCTTTGCCGCTACCTCCGCCGGCAGCGCTTGGCGGAATTCGAGCTGAGTTTCGCCGAAATGGAGAGGGTCATCAGCGGGATGCTGCCCGGCCGCGCCACACGGCCGCAGTGGTGGACCAACGTCCCCGATACTGACTCCACCCACGTCCAGCGCAGGGCCTGGGCCGACGCTGGGTATGAGGCCTTGCTGATTGTCGGGAAGGACCGCGTGCGCTTCAAGCGCACTGCGCAGCCCTGAGCGACGGCGGCTAGGGCTGGGTGCACGCAAGCTTGCCCTTTGATGGGATTGCTCCTTGACGATGCTGGCGTCCAGCAGTCCATCCGGCCAGCTCGCCAAAGCAGGTTCAGATCGCCAATGCCCGCTCTAGATCGGTGTGTTCGAAGGCGCTTTGCATACGGCGGACCTCAGCTGGCCGCGCGCCGATCTCGACGGCGACATCGCGCCAGATCCTGGTGGCTTGGCCAACCTGCGCGATGATCTCGCGTGCGGGCTTTGGACCCAGGCCGAAGAGTTCAGCGACCGATTCCACTAGGCCCAGGTCGCAGGTGCCTTCATCCAGATCGATGTTGGTCGTGAGAATGCGCGGCCGGACGTCGGTCGGCGTGGGGTTGAGGTCGTAGGCGGGCGAAAGCGTCCAGCCGCTTTGTCCCGCCCACAGGAAGCCGTGGTTTCGCAGATGGTCATCGACGTTGGAGATCAGGACGTTGAACACCATGCGCCGATAGAGCTCGACGGCGTCCTGCTTGGCCTGGGCGCCATGTTGGGTGAGCACATCGACCAGCTCGGGATAGCTGCCCCGTTCGCCGTCGCGCAGCCCCAGCATCGACAAGGCTGACAAAAAGGGAATGCGCGTCTCGCCATCTCGGTCGAAGCGTCGGGACAGCAGAATGGACTTGTCCGCGATCTTCACCAGTTCATGACGTGGGGTGCGGATGCCGGCACGCTTGGCCAATCTAAGCGCCACCTCCTCCCAAAGCTCGATGCTATAGTCGTCGGCCTCTTTGGGAAACTTGGCGATCGACAGGCTGCCATGCTGGTCGATCACCGAGGCTTTGGGGCGCGCGCCGCCCAGTGAGGAGCCGGGCGCGAAGATCATCGCGAGATCTTCGTCGGTCTCTTCATCGCGCAGAATGCGCTCGGTGACGCCCATCAACCGACCAAGCTCGACGAGGCCAGGCACACCGGTTTGGGTCGGAGCCCGAAAATCGGCTTCACCGGGCTCGCGGAAGCGCAACGCGCCTAGCCGGGATACGTCGGCCACGCCCAGGAGATAGTCGGCGTCCGAAAGGGCGCGCACCTGGCGGCCGTCACGCTCGGCCTGGCGGCGTTCGGCGCGCTGCATCAGCCGGCGGCCCCAGGTATCGGGCGC
>NCDQ01000408.1 GCA_002280275.1 Caulobacter vibrioides
CCATAGTCCATAGGATAAGGCTTTCCAGCCCAAATGATCTGAATCGGCATTTGAGTATTGCTGATCAATTCCTCAAATCTGGCTAGGTCCTGCGTGATCAGATCCGGTCTTTTGTAGCTGGCAAAGCGTCTCGCCCAGACGATCGTGAGGACATTAGGATCAAAGAGCTTTCCAGTCTGATCGGCGACGATCTCAAAGGCGCGTTTTTTCAAAAATCGCTTGCGGTCATCAAAGGCTTCGTTGTCCGCATCTTCCATGTATTTGTAAAGCTGCTTGTCGGCCCAGTATTTCCAGTTTTGTGCATTGGTGATGGACTGGATCTCGGGGATGTTGATCTTCCGGCCGAAGATGGTCGTGACATAGCCGTGCTCGCGCACGAAGGCCTTGGTCGCGTCCATATAGGCCTGGATGCCGGGGAAGCGCTCGAAATAGGTCTTGATATAGGCCCCCGCCTCGCCCTGACCGATGCCCAGCTGGTTAGCCAGACCAAAGGCGCTGATGCCGTAGACGATGCCGAAATTGATGGCCTTGGCCCGGCGACGGATCATCGGATCCATGCCCTCGATCGGCGTATCGAACATCTCAGAGGCCGTCATGGCGTGGATGTCGAGGCCTTCTTGGAAGGCCTTTTTCAGCTGCGGGATGTCGCCGATATGGGCCAGGAGCCGCAGCTCGATCTGGCTATAGTCGGCGCTGATCAGCACATGGCCCGGCGCGGCCACGAAGGCCTTGCGGATCTTGCGGCCTTCCTCGGTGCGGACCGGGATGTTCTGCAGGTTGGGATCCGAGGACGACAGACGCCCGGTCGTCGTCGCGGCCAGGGCGTAGGAGGTGTGCACACGCCCGGTCGACGGCGCGATCGCCGCGATCAGGTTCTCGGTATAGGTGCCCTTGAGCTTGGACAGTTGGCGCCAATCCAGAAGGACGCGCGGCAGTTCGTGCTCCAGAGCCAGGCTTTCGAGCACGTCGCTGTCGGTGGACCACTGGCCAGTGGCGGTCTTCTTGCCGCCCTTCATCTGCATCTCGCCAAACAGAACATCGCCGATCTGCTTGGGACTGCCGAGGTTAAAGGGGCGACCGACCAGCTCTTGGGCGCGCGCCTCGAACTGCGCCATCCGCAGCGAGAACTCGTTCGACAGCAGGCGCAGGGCTTCAGGGTCCACGCGGACGCCGTTGTTCTCCATCATCGCCAGCACCGCCGGTATCGGACGCTCCAGCGTCTCATAGACGGTCGACAGGCTCGCGCGCGCCAGCTGCGGCTTCAGATGGTGGTAGAGCCGCAGGGTGACGTCGGCGTCCTCGGCGGCGTAGGCCGTCGCCTCGGGCAAGGCCACGTGCTTGAAGCTGATCTGGCCCTTGCCGCTGCCGGCCACCTGCTTGAACGGGATCGGCTTGTGGCCCAGATGCAGCTCGGACAGCTCGTCCATGCCGTGGCCATGCAGGCCCGCCTCCAGCACATAGCTGATCAGCATGGTGTCTTCGATCGGCGCGACCTGGATCCCGTGTCGCGCCAACACCGCGATGTCGTACTTGGCGTTCTGCGCCACCTTCAGCACCGCCGGGTCTTCCAGCATCGGCTTGAGGGTGGCGATGACGTCGGCCAGCGGGATCTGCTCGATGTCAGCCGGGGCCTCGAAGGCCAGGCCGTCAGCCTTTTCGCAATGGCTGATCGGGATATAGCAGGCCTCGCCCGGCGCGACGGCCAGCGACACGCCGCACAGCCCGGCCGTGGCCGATGAGAGCGCATCCGTCTCGGTGTCGAAGGCGACCAGGCCCTTGGCCGTGGCCTTGTCCACCCAAGCCTTGAGGGTCTCAAGGTCGCGAACACAGGCATAGGCCGCGTGGTCGATCTTGACCGGCTCGACCGGATGGGCGGCGGCGCGGGCCGCCGCGCCCATGTACGAGACGCTGACCACCGGCGCCTTGGGCGGCGCGGCGGGTCGATCCCCAAACCCTTGGCCAAGCGTTCCGGGCGTCGCCGCGGCCGAGCCGTCGCCGACCCGGCGGGCCAGCGAGCGGAACTCCATCTGCTCCAGGAAGGCGGCCAGGGCCTCCTTGTCGGGCTCGCGCACCGTCAATTCGTCCAGCGGCTGGGGCAGCAGCGTGGCAATGGTGAGCTGGTCGTCGCCAAAGTACTTGGCGGCCACGGCCTGGACTTCTTCGGCGGTGATGGTGCGCAGCAGGGTCAGCAGGCGCTCTTCGGCATCCAGCGGAAAGCCCTGCACCCAGTTGCTGCCCAGTTCCTGCGCCTGGTTCTGCACGGAATCGCGCTCGTACACGGTGGAGGCGATCCACTGCGTCTTGACGCGGGCCAGCTCGGCTTCGCTGATGCCCTCACGGGCCACGCGGGCCAGCTCGGCGCGCAGTGCGTCTTCCACCTGCTGGGCGGTCTTGCCGCCCGCAGGCACGCCGGTCATCAAAAACAGCGCGGGCCCCCGCCCGGTGATCATGGCGGAGCTGCCTGCGCTGTCGGCCACGGGCTGCTCGCCCTGGGTCAGCGCGCGCTCCAGCCGGGCACCGTCGTAGCCGCTGAACACGGCCGACAGCACCAGCAGCGCC
>NCDQ01000409.1 GCA_002280275.1 Caulobacter vibrioides
ATCAGCGTGAGGACCGGGACCGTACCGCCCAGCACATGCTCTTCCAGGGCGGCGATCAGGCTGGCCGGCGCGTC
Source organism: Caulobacter vibrioides (assembly GCA_002280275.1). Lineage (GTDB taxonomy): Bacteria > Pseudomonadota > Alphaproteobacteria > Caulobacterales > Caulobacteraceae > Caulobacter > Caulobacter vibrioides_A. Next base: position 75 of record NCDQ01000409.1, read on the forward strand.
GCCGCCTGCGCCCTGATAGGCCCGCGTGGAGTCCGCATAGCGATCGCATAGCACGACCGCGCCGCGCGCCAGGCCCGGCCGGATGACGCGCTCGACGTGATCACGGCGCGCCGCATACATCAGAAGGCTTTCTGTGACGGGCGACCAGCGATCGGCCGCGCCATTGACCAGCAACTCGCGGATCGCTTCAGCGCCGGGACTGCCGCCCGGTTCGCGGGTCACGATCACATCGTGGCCGTCCGCGTGGAGACGATCGGCGAGACGACGGATCTGGGTGGACTTTCCCGCCCCCTCCCCGCCTTCGAAACTGATGAAGAAACCCTGGGTCACCGGTCTCCAATCGACCGGTTTGAGAGGCTTGTCTAGAGCCTGTCGAGTTTTGAAGAGTCCCTCTAAACCGGGCAAAAGAGAGATAAAATCAGACCTTTAGGGCCGTTTTCAGAGCTCTAGGGACGCAGAATGGTGGCGCCGGAATAGCCCAGCGCCTCAACACGTTGCCGAAGCGTCCAAGCCGCGCCTTCGTCATCGCCGGCCGCGACCGTCACGCGATAGAGCGTTCCCGTGGCGCGTTCGATCGCCTCGATCGATGCTCGGCCCGCGCTGGTGAGCTGCCGCACAGCCTTCTCGGCGTTCTCGCGGCTAGAAAAGGAACCGGCTTGGACGCGATAAGCGGCCGACCGAGAGCTGGCGAACACCGGGTCCGGCGGATTAATGGGTGGCGCAGATTGCTGGACCGGTGCGGGGTTCCAAGTCGCCTCTCGCGGGGGCGGCAGAACCTGGACACGCTGCGGCGGCTCCTGGATGTCCTCGAAGCTGCGCGGCGCAGAGCGCGGCCTAGGAGGCGGCGGCGCGGCTTGCGCGTACTGGCGGGGCGCCTCGATGGCGCGCCGCGGCGCTGGACCGACATATTTCACCCGAACGCGCGCGACGCCCTGTCGGCGATAACCCAACTCCTCAGCGGCGGCCTTTGACAGGTCGATGATGCGGTCGCCGACGAAGGGACCCCGATCATTGACGCGGACAATCATCTTCCGCCCGTTGTCCAGGTTGGTCACCTCGACAAGGCTTGGCAACGGCAGCGTCTTGTGGGCCGCCGACGGCAGATTCATATCGAAGATCTCGCCGTTCGACGTCTTCCGGTTATGGAATTGCTCACCGTACCAGGAGCCAATCCCTACAACATTGTAGTCCTTGTCCTCGTGCGGATAGTACCAGACACCTTTGATTTGATAGGGCTTTTCCGTCCCGCGTAAGGGTTTTCCGTCGCGGCCGATCATCGAGCCCGGGCGTGGCGCGCTGCCCGTGCTGGTCGCCACCGTGCGGCCGACCTCGTACTTGGGCGTGGCGCAGGCGGCCAGGCTGAAGGCCGCCAAAGCCATCAGACAAAAGCGCCGCGCGAACCGCGAAACCTGTTCGATACCCTGGTTCATCCGATCGTCGTCCGACGGGCCGCACCCTTCCGAGCGTTAAAGTTGGCAGGTTTGTTTTGAAGTCTGGTTAAGGCGCGAGCACGCTGATATAGCCGCCTGCTCCGGACAGGTGGCCGAGTGGTTTAAGGCAGCGGTCTTGAAAACCGCCGTAGGTGGAAGCCTACCGTGGGTTCGAATCCCACCCTGTCCGCCAGAATTTCATTTTATCCCATATTTTTCAGTGAATTAGGTCGAGGCGCAAAGCGCTCTGTGCAAATTTATGCATCAGAACATTTGTTGTTTAGTGCGGGAAATAGGCGGGTCCGCGCGTCGATCCGCGCGACCTGAATCAGGTCCGCTGGCCGCTCTCGCGCCGCCTTCGCGCAATCTCCGCCTCTATGGCGGAGGCGTCTTGAACGCTGGCGCGGTAGGGCTTTGATGGCTTGTCGCTGTCTGAAAAGAACGAGATCCGCTCGCGGTCATAGGCCAAGAGGTCGCCGGCCATTGGCTCGAACTTCGCGGCGTCGAAGGCGAAACCGAATCGGTCGCCCGTCGCCCCCACCAACTCCCGGGCGATAACCCAGCACTGAAAGCCTGAGCGCACACAGTCTTCGACGACGAGCACAGTTTGCGGCGGCGAATTGAAGCGCGCCTGCGTTCGCGAGCGAACATCCTCGTCACCGACCTTGACCAGGTTGTCGATGATGTCGTCGATCTCGCCCTTCGAACGTCGCGACATCGGCGGGTGTTCGCCTCGGGGCGGCCAATAGCCGAACCCCTTACGCCCATCGGTGCAGCCGTGCTTGGGCCAAGGCCGTCCAAGGTGATCGAAATAGACGCGCGAGCCCCGGTCGTTGGCGTAGAAGAAGACTTTCGCTCCGCAGACCGGGCATGAGGCGTTTGGCCGGACAAAGCAGGACGCGAAGTTGTCTGTTTTGACCCCGTAGCGCTCCAAGGCTGCGCGCGCGTAGGCCACGTCGTGATTGAGCCTGGGCGCTTGGCGGCGACGGCCGTAGTTCACGCACCAGCCGCAAAGGCAATCGGCGTAGTGATTGTAGC
>NCDQ01000410.1 GCA_002280275.1 Caulobacter vibrioides
GTCGCGGCCGATGACCGCCGGGTGCTGTTCGTGGGTCTGGACGCCTATGTCGAGGCGGGCGGGCCGGTCCTTCGGGACCTCTTCACGGAGGATCGCGGCGGTTGGGTCGAGGACGTGGTCTTGCTCGACCGCCTCGTCCTCGAAAAGCTCGAAGCCATTGCCGTCAACGTCCGCGACGACGAGGGCTGGAAGTGGTCGGCGGCGTTCCTCGATACTCCGACCGGTCACGGCTGCTCGCGCGTCTGGGAGCGGGTGCTGCCGCGTTCGGTCGAGGACGGCGAGGCCATCGCCGCCCTACAGGCCGAGGAAGCCGCCTTGACCGATCAGTGGGCCGATGTCGAGCCGCCGCCGCCCGAGGTCACCGCGCGCTTTGAGGCGATCCAGGACGCCCTGGACGCCTATGGCGAGGACTACGGCTTTGACCCCGCCGAAAAGGCCCGTGCCGGGGTGTTCGTCGTGCTTGGCGCCTATGGCCAAGCCCGCATCGATCGCGGGTTTGTCCGGCCCGAGGATGAGCCCGCGCCCGAACCGGAGGTCGATGACGACGAGGACCAGGGGGTCTTGGACGGCGAGGATGACGCGGCCGGGGCGGACGCCTTGGGCGCCGAAGCCGGGGAGGGCGACGAGGACGAGGCGGCCGAGGAGCCGGTTGGCGATCCGGGCGCGCCGTTGTCGGCCCGTCTGGTCGCCGACCTCACCGCCTACAAGACCGCCGCCTTGCGCGACGCCTTGGCGGGCGATCCCGACCTTGCCCTGGTCGCCTTGGCCCACGCCCTCGCCTTGCGGGTGTTCGGCGTCGGCGGCTTTGCCACTTGCCTCGACATCCGCATGGGCTCTCACGTCCTGTCGGGCGAAGCCGATGGCATCGAGGACAGCGTCGCGGGGCTGGCCAATGCCGAGCGCCATGCGGCTTGGGCGCGGCAGATTCCCGACCGCGCCGAGGCGATGTGGGACTTCATCGTCGGCCTGGACGGCGACAGCCGCGCGGCGCTGCTGGCCCACTGCGTGAGCCTGTCGCTCAACGCCGTGCGCGGGTTCGAACGCCGTCCCCTGGCCTTGGCCCACGCCGAGACCCTGGCCACGGCGCTTGATCTGGACATGACCGCCTATTGGAAGCCGACCGCCGCGCGCTATCTCGACCGCGTGACCAAGGCCCATGTCCTGGCCGCCGTGACCGAGGGCGTGTCGGCCGAGGCTGCGGGCCGGATCGCGGGCTTGAAGAAGCCCGACATGGTCGCCGCCGCCGAACCGCTGTTGGCCGGGACGGGCTGGCTTCCGGCCTTGCTGCGCACGGTCAAGCCGGACCACGGGCAAGCCGAAGCCGACCCGGCCGATCCGGCGGCCGCGTTGGACCCGGCGGACCCCGGCGCGCCCGTGGAAGTCCTGGCCTTGGACGTGGGCCTCGAGCCGGTCCAGGGCGACGGGGCGGCGGCCGAAGTGGCCGAAGCCGAGGCGATCGAGAGCGTCGAGGCCCACGCGGTCGCGGCGCAATAGGCGAGGGCGGGGCGGTCCAGGACCGCCCCGCCTTTTCCATGATGTTCAAAGCCGGGGCGGCCGATCCTTTGGGATCGGCCGCCTTTTTGTGCGTAGACGGGCGGCGCGCGGGCGCACCGGGCGAATAAGGTCTCGTGCGCCAACCGGCCAGGTTCCAATCGGTTTTTGGCGTGTGACGATCTTCCCGTGGCGGCGGAGGCTTTGGTCGTCAATTAGGTCTGATGGATCACCCGAGCGGTGACCAACATTCTCAAATTAGGCGCGATGTGATCGGTTTGCGCGGGCGGTGATGGTGTCGCGCGAACGGGTCGTTACCCATTGGGCGATCACAGGCGGCGGCGCCATCTGGCGGCTCTTCCGCAATTGAGGCGGGGTCGGCCTGAAAAGCCTGAAGGCGCGCCCGCTGGTCGGCGAACCCTTGGGCTTGGCCGCCTTCTCCGTCTGTCTACTTCCAGATCCCGCGACGCGCTTGCTTGGCTTCGGCTTCGGCGGCTGCATAGGCGCCCTTGCTGTAGCGCCGGTATTCCGTGGCCAGGCCCGAGCGGATCAGGGCGGCGTTGATGTCGGGCGTGGCATCCGACCAGCAGCGGGCGACGCTGCGGCCGTAGCGGTCGTGATCGAACACCCGGCAGCCGACGCGGCCTCGCGTCAGACTTACCAGCAAGTCCCGGGCCTCGTAGGCCAGCGGCTCGGCCGGTGTCTTGCCACGCTTCACCTCCGGCGCATCGACCCCGAACAGCCGGATGCGATCGGCTCCACAGCGCAAGGTGTCGCCGTCATGGACGGTGGGCGCGGTGCAAGCGATCAGTCCGGCAGCGAGGGCGGCGAGGGCGGTCATGCCGCTGCTATAAGCTGTGTCGTCTTCGCCGCCAGCCCTCGCGCCGCGCCCGCCCCGCCGGATCGGCGGGGCGGGTTGGCCGCTTAAGTCCGCCTTGGGACCATTGCCGCGCGACCAGACCGGCTGTGGACGCCGTCGAGGACAACCAGGGCGGCGTTGATCGCGGCGGGGAGCGACGGGCCGGTCCGCTTGATCGGCAGACGGTCGGTC
>NCDQ01000411.1 GCA_002280275.1 Caulobacter vibrioides
CGCCGAGATCGGCGCCGAGTTCGGCATTGATGTCGGCGATGATCCGTAACCAGCTACGCTCATAGAGCGCGCGGGCCTGCTTCGGGATGTCCGATGCGGGATATCGCTGGCCAAGGAAGGAGCCGACCCCGGGGCGCACGGATTCGGCGATCACCTCGCCGGCGCCGTCCTGGTCGAAGCGATAGACCATGACCCGGTCGAACTCCGTCAGGGCGCGGACCTGGCGGGCGGCCTCGTGAACGATCTCCTCAATGGTCTTCCGCTCGGCCACCCGGTTGGTCATGGAGCGAACGGCCGACGCCGCCTCCAGGGAAGATTCCGCCCGGCTGGGCTCGGCCTCGATGACCAGCAGATCGCCCGAATAGTGGACAGCGACATCGAACGGTTCGCCCCCGACTCGCAGAGGCAGGTTGAACACCCGCTCGACGGAGTCGGCGCCGCGCATGATCTGCAGACGGCCGCGGATCTCGTGGATGGCGTGGCCGCTTAGCACCTCTGTCAGGGGCTCGCCGATCAGGTGCTCAAGCCGATGACCTAGGAAGGCCTGCGCATTGTCCGAGGCATGCGCCACTGTCCATTGGCTTGTCACGGCCAGCAGGAAGCCAAACGGCTGGATCTGGCCCAGCAGATGGATGGGCTCGCGGTCGCAATTCGTCAGGTCGACATCGGACAAGGCCGCGAACTCGATCTCATTTCCTGGGGGCGGGGAGACGCGAGGGCGGGCTGGCGTCGGCGGGGAGCTTCACCGCCCATGCAATAGCAAAGCAGGCTCGGAGTCTGTCGGGTAGCGGACCATTGGAGCCGATTGCCCGGGCGGGCGTGACGGCTTGGGCGCCTATCGGACCAGGGCCGGGGCGCCTTGGAAGGCGAGCGCGAAGGCCCCAAAGACCTGGCGGGCGCCGCCGATGGCCGCCCTGGTCTCGGCCGCATCTACGGTCTGGACGTCGAGCCAGTCGACAAAGCTGCGCCAGTGGCCGAGCCCCTCCCCGTGGGCCAAGTAGCCGTCGGGGGCGCCAGGTTGGCTGGTCAGCAGGCGGCGACGCAGAATAGCGCCCCCCAGGCGGGAGCCTTCCAGCACATAGAGCGCCCCCAGGCGGGTCGCCCGGTCTTCAAGGGTGACGGTTATCGTCGACGGGGGCGGCGACAGTCCGAGGAGCGCCAGATCTGCGGCCAGGGCCCCGCTGCGCCGCCGCTGTGGCCAGGCCGGTGGCAGGTGTTGAGCCGGCGCGGCGTCCAGGTCCAGTTCAAGGGCGGGCAGGACCGCGGCGTGGGCCAGGAGAAAGGCCTGATAGTCATCTTGTCGGGCAAGATCGAAGGCGCCGCCAAGCTGGTCGACGCGGTCGTGATCCTGGCGCGTCGCCGCGCGCAGGGTGGTTCGGAGAGTCATGCAGTGGTCGCGGGTCCTGTCGATACAAAGGCCCAACGCGCGAGCGGCGAGATGGTCGCCGCTCGCGATAGAGAGGGGCGCCGATCTAGTCGATCGGGCTCCAGGCCTTGGCTACGCCTTCGCGCTTGGGACCGCGGAAGCGATCGCCGGCGCTGGCCGCCTTGACGCCTTGGGCGGGTTTGGCGCCGTCACGACGGGGCTGACCGCCGCCGCGGCCTTCGCCGCCGCCACGGCCCTGATCGGGACGCCGATTACGGGTCTGGCGCAGGGCCGCCGGGACGTCATTGCGCGGATCGCGCGAGCGACCCGAGGGCAGACGGGGCTCTTCCGGCGTGACGTCGGCGATGGCCTTGGTCATCAGGGCCAGGCCCTTGTCATTGCGACGGTCGAAGGACGGGATGGTCTGGCGCGTCACCTTCTGGATGTCGCGCAGCAGGTTGCGTTCGTCATCGGCGCAGAAGGCGATGGCCGAGCCGTCGGCGCCGGCCCGGGCGGTGCGCCCGATCCGGTGCACATAGGCCTCGGGCACGTTGGGCAGTTCGTACTGGACCACGTGGCTGACGGCGTCGACATCGATGCCGCGGGCGGCGATGTCGGTGGCCACCAGGGCGCGGATCTTGCCGGCCTTGAAGTCGGCGAGCGCCCGCTCACGCTGGCCCTGGCTCTTGTCGCCGTGGATCGCCGAGGCTTCCACGCCGCCCTGTTCCAGGCTCTTGGCCACCCGGTCGGCGCCGCGCTTGGTGCGGGTGAAGACGATGACGCGCTTGAAGTCCTTCTCGGCGAACAGCTCGGCCAGCAGGGCGCGCTTGCGGGTCTGTTCGACGAACAGGACCTTCTGGCTGATCCGCTCGACGGTGGTCGCCTGCGGGGTCACCGAGACCTTGAGCGGATCCTTCAGGAGCTCGCCGGCCAGCTTGCCGATCTCCGTCGGCATGGTGGCGGAGAAGAACAGGTTCTGCCGCTGGGCGGGGATGTGCTTCACAATGCGGCGGATGGGCACGATAAAGCCCATGTCCAGCATCTGGTCGGCCTCATCGAGGACGAAGGTTTCGACGCCCTGCAGTGTGACGGTCTTCTCGCCCAGATGGTCGATCAGCCGGCCCGGGGTGGCGACGAGCACGTCGACGCCCGGCGCCATGGCGCGCATCTGGCC
>NCDQ01000412.1 GCA_002280275.1 Caulobacter vibrioides
GCGGTGGAACCAGTAGTAGGTCAGGTCCTCCAGGAAGAAGACCGCGACCCAGGCCCAAACCGCCGTCATCGGGATCGTGAACAGGCGGTGCTGATACACCCAGACTGTGGTTGCGAAGATCACGCCGCCAAACAGGATCCCGGCGACTGTGCTGCCCAGGCCCATGCTGAGCGACATGGCCGTGTCGCGGGTCTCGTAGTTGGCCTTGGCCTTGCCAAAGCGGCCGAGCAAGATTTCCAGGATGATGGCCAGCACGAAGAACGGAATGGCCAACTGGACGGGATCGAACGGGGCTTTCAGCATCAGGCGAGCTCTTTCGGCGGCCAGACGTCGTCACGGACGGCGAAGGTGGGACGGGCGTCGGAAACACGAACGGCCAAACGGCCGCCGGTCGGCTTCAGCGAAGCGACCTTGGTCCACGGAAGGTCGCGGGCGACATAGCCGTCGCCACGCCGATAAAGGATCAGCGCGAGGTTCGCGTCACGGGCGATCAAACCGGCGCCATCGGCGGCGATCCAGGTCGCCTCGGGACGATGATCGGGGAATTCGACATCGAGCAGCGCCTTGGCAGACTCTGCGTCCAGAGGGGGCGTTGGCCGAGCCACGCCCAGCCAACGAACGAACGCTACCAACAGCGTCACGGCGGCGACAGAGCCGCCCAACTGAATCAACAGCGCCTTGTCCAAGACCGACGCATCCCCCCGTAACTTATTGCCGTTCAGATTGACGACCGGGGGACCGTCGTCAAGCGTCCAAAGAGAATGGCGCGCCCGTAAGGACGCGCCACGCTCAGGGTTGGGGCCCTGCCAAACTAGAAGTGGCGGACGTAGCCGACCGACACGGTGTTCGAGCTCAGGTCGCTCTTGGTGTACTCTGACTTCGTCCAGTCGGCGCGAATGCCGTTCTTGCCGTCCAGCTTGTACTTGGCGCCGACGCCATAGTTCCAACTGTCACGGCTGCCGTCGAACTGCGTCGCGGCAGGATTGTTGGTGCTGAACTTGGTCGCGCCGTATCCGACGCGCGCGGTCAGGTCCAGGTTCGGGTTCACCGGGAGGTAGCCGACGGCGTAACCCGCGACCTGATGCTCCATCTTCACGCGGGCCGGACCGCCCGGGGTGTACACCCTGTCGCTATCGACGCCGCCGGCGACCTCGCCCTCAACGCCGAAATAGGGCGTAATCTTGGCGCCGAAGCGCCCTTGAATTGCGCCGGTGTCAGCGCCCTTCGTGCGAGTTTGACCATAGTTCAGCGAACCATAGATATCCGGCGAGGTCTGGGCTTGGGCGAACATCGGGGCCGCGAGAACCGAACCGGCGACCAGGGAGGCAGCGATGAGAGTTTTCATTCTTGTACTCCAATTCTACTCGTAGTCTTCAGCCCACCCAGCCATCCCCTGCTAGGAGCATAACGCGGCGACCATGCGGCGGTTCACAGCCGCGTTTGGGGCCATTGCGTGTCGATCGCCCGACCGAGGGTGGATGACGAGACCGCCAACCGTGCTATCTACGGGTTCAAACAAGCGTCAGAACGCGGATCCGCCTCTCACCAGAGCGAGGTCCGCGCGCATCATCGGGACCGTCGTCTTGCCGCAAGCCGTCATCGCCGCCACGGGGTTGTACACCCCGCCTCACGCCATCTCGAACGCCGAACTGGTCGAGGCCTTCAACACCTTCGTCGAGCGCTTCAACGCCGCTAACGCCGAGGCCATCGCGGCCGGCGACGTCGTCGCCCTGGCCCCCTCCTCGCCCGAATTCATCGAGAAGGCCTCGGGCATCAAGTCGCGCTTCGTCGTCAACAAGGACGGCATCATCGATCCTGACCTGATGCGCCCGATCATCCCCGAGCGTCCGAACGAAGAGATCTCGATCCTGGCCGAAATCGCCGTCGAGGCGGCCAAGCAGGCGATCGCGCGCTGGGGCAAGCCCGTCTCGGAGATCGGCGCGGTGATCTGCGCGGCCTCGAACATGCAGCGCGCCTATCCGGCGATGGCCATTGAGGTTCAGCAGGCCCTGGGCATCGAAGGCTTCGCCTTCGACATGAACGTGGCGTGCTCGTCGGCGACCTTCGGCATCAAGACCGCCGCCGACTTCGTCACCAGCGGCAGCGCCAAGGCGGTGCTGATGGTCAATCCCGAGATCTGCTCGGGCCACCTGAACTTCAAGGATCGCGACAGCCACTTCATCTTTGGCGACGTCGCCACCGCGGTGATCATCGAGGACGCCGACCAGGCCGTTGGCGGCTGGGAGATCGTGGGCACGCGGCTGAAAACCCAGTTCTCGAACAACATCCGCAACAACTTCGGCTTCCTGAACCGCGCCGCCCCGGAAGGGATCGGGGCTAAGGACAAGCTCTTCGTTCAGGAAGGCCGCAAGGTGTTCCGCGAGGTGGTGCCGATGGTCAGCGAGATGATCATCGAGCACGCCAAGGACCTGGGCGTCGACCCCACCGGCCTCAAGCGCCTGTGGTTGCACCAGGCCAATATCAACATGAACGAGATGATCGGCCGCAAGGTGCTGGGTCGC
>NCDQ01000413.1 GCA_002280275.1 Caulobacter vibrioides
TCGCTCCGCGTCAGGACGCCCGACATCGAGCCGCACGGTCATCTGGGTCGGCGAGACCTGCTCGATCTCGCCGAGCATGCCGTTCTTCACGCCCAGCCCGCGATCGTTCTTAAGAAACATCAGCCGATCACCGGTCGCGAACGAACGCTCGCCGCGCTCGGCCTTGACGGTCACGTCCTCGCCCAACGCGCCGGCCTGGCGCAGCCGCTCACGGGCCGTGAGATTCAGCTCGCGCACTTCTTCGTTGGTGTGGGTGAGAACGATCCGGCTTTGCTGTGGCTCGGCCGCGCGCTCACGGTCCCAGCGTTCGACCAGAGCCTCACGCGCAAGGTCGCGGGTTTCGGACGCATGGACCATGCCGCGCGCCTCGTAGGCGGCCAGCGCCTCGCCCGTCCGACCGGTCGCCAGATGCCGCGTCGCGTCGCGCTGCCAGTCCTCCTGCTGGCGGCGAACCTCCCTGGTCTCGACGTGGGCATGACGCTCGGCGATCGACCGAAACGCGGCGCCAGCCTCGATGGCTTGGAGCTGCTCGGGATCACCGACCATCACCACCTTGGCCCCGGCTTTCTCGGCGGCCGACAACAGGCGCTCCATCTGCCGCGAGCCGATCATCCCGGCCTCGTCGATCACCAGCACGTCGCGCGCGTCGAGCAACTCTCGATCTTTCGCCCACTGGTGTTCAAGGCTGGCGATGGTGCGCGAGGCGATGCCGGACCCGCCCTCCAGGTTCTCGGCGGCGATGCCTGACAGCGCCAGGCCCCGGACGCGATAGCCGGCGTCCTCCCAGGTCTCGCGCGCCACGCCCAACAGCGCCGACTTGCCGGCGCCGGCATAGCCAACGACGACGCCGAGATCGCGCCCCTCGGTGACGTGCTCGAACGCGGCCTTCTGCTCGCCGGATAGAACGAGGCCGCGCTGCTCGGCGCGCGCAACGGCGCGCCGCTGTTCCAGCTCACCGACCCCATGCGCCCGACGCTGCGTCAACACCTCGCTGGCGTGGTGCAGCCGCTCCTCGACGGCGATCATGTCGCGGCTGGTGAAGCGCTCCTGACTGCGCCCGTCTTGGCCCAGCGCCACCATCTGCGGCGAGGCCTGCACCGCGCTCATAGCGCGGTCGAACTGCGCCTTGCCGTCCGAATGTCGGTGGACGAACTTCGCCAGGTCGTAGCGCGTGAAGGTCGCCCGTTGGTGGGTGATGGCGTCCAGGGCGATGCGCGGATCGGCGATAATCTTGTCGCCATTCTCACGGGCGATGCGGTGATGATCTTCGAGCCGCTCGGTCTCGACGCCGTCGCCGGCCATGCGTCCGGCGGCCGGGCCGATCTTGTGCTGCGGCTCAAGGTCGATACCCTGGTCCTCGAGGCTGCGATGATCGATCCGCGCGTCGATGTCGAGCTGCGCCAGCCGCGCGTTGACGTGGTCGGCCCAGGCCTCACGCCAGTGCTCGACGAGCTCGGTGCGGTTCCAGTCGCGAACCTTGACGCCGAAGCCCTCTTCGCCGACTTCGCGCATCGACAACATGACGTGGGCGTGGGGTTTCGCCAGGCCGTCAGCACCAATGTCCCAATGCACGTTGAGATCGGCGACCATGCCGCGATCGACCATCTCGCGCTGGACGAAGTCGCGGGCCAATGCGACGCCCTGCGCCTGGTCCATCTCGCGCGGAATGGCGAACTCGACCTCGCGGGAGAGCTGGGCGTCCTTGCGCTTCTCGCCGGCCTCGACGGTGTTCCACAGCGTGGCGCGATCCGACAGATGTTCGGGCGCGCCGTCCGGCAGCATGACCTCGGAGTGAACGACGCCGCTCTTGCCCGTGAAATCGTGGCCGCGATCCAGGCGCTCATCGTGCAGCCGCGAAGCCGAGCGATAGGCGGCCGAGGCCACGGCGCTGGCCCCGGTGGCGCGGCTGATGACTTTGACGCTGAAGTGGTAGATCGCCATGGCGACAGACCACCTACGCCCTCAAGCGCACGTCGGCACGACGTATAAGCGCGCCCTCCCAGATTAGAATCTCGGGAGGAACGAGGCCGTCCCAGTGTGTTCCGGCGACCTTACAGCCTTCCTGGACGCCCTCCTTTATCCTCGGCGCATCATCCAAACCCGGAGCCGTCCGATGCGCAAACCCCGTGACTTCGACGCCGAGCTGAAGAGCCTGGAAGACAAGGCCAAGACCGTGAAGGCGCGCAAGGTCAGGCAGCTTGGCGAGCTGGTGATCGCCACCGGCGCCGACGCCCTCGACATCGACACTCTGGCCGGTGGCCTCCTGGATCTGGTCGACGCCGGGAGCGCCGCACGCAGGGAGGGCTGGAAAAAACGCGGCGCGGGGTTCTTTCGCGGCAGGACAGACGGGGCTGCGCCAAGCGCTGGCGGCGACCAATGACGCCGAACACCGGGCCAAGGCCGCGCGCCATCGCCTGGAAGCACGCCGAGCCCGCATGGACACGCGAGCCTGGGTGGTGAAGCGGCGCGAGCGCACCCGTCACCTGATCGAGCTGGGCGGCCTCGTCCATAAGTCTGGCCGGCGCTCTGGCGACGCGGCGGTAAGCGCGCGTTCGAGGCTGAGAACCGGGCGGATCAGTCTGGTTAGGACCGATCACGGCCCCCCTAGAAAGACAATCGCACGTCCCCTCGCCGCCTGGCGACCATCGCTGCGCTCTCTAGGTACTTCAGCGCGATGTGCGCCGTGGCGAACAAATCCGCCATAGGCGGCCACTAGAGTAGGGGGCGGCCTGATTGGCGGGGCGTGTAGCGGGGGTGTTCGGGGCGGCGTGTTGGCCAGCCAGCTTGGGACGTTTCAGGCTGAGGCGTTGTGACAGCGCGGCCGCGATCTGCAACGGACGCGTCGGCCATATTTGCGATCGATCCTGCTCAATTGTAAGCAATTGCGAATTTATGGCGTTGGTTGTGTCAAATCTTCCGCGCGCGTCTTGCGTGCCGCCAAAGAACGACGTTATCTGAATTTACCCTCGGCCACCCACCGGCGGGGAAACTTGGGCGGCGTCCTGCAGGGGGAGGGCCGCCCGCCCTTCCCACGTTTTCACAGTAACAGCGCGCCATCGCGACAAGGCTTATCGAGGACGCTGCTTTAGAGCTTTATAGGGCTCGCGCGCGTGGCGCGCAGGCTGGATGGGTCACGATCCCCGCGCGAGGATACGTTATGTCCAAGTACGATCCTCTCTCGGGCCATCTGCGTCGCCAGCGCCACGACGAACTCGAACTGACCTTCGCCGAGATCGAGCGCATCCTCGGCGCCATGCTTCCCAAGAGCGCCGCCCGCCAACAGTGGTGGGCCAATACGAACGATCCCTACACAAGCCAGGTGCAGCGAAAGGCCTGGGGTGACGCTGGCTTTGACGCCTTTCTGATCGCGGGCAAGGACCGTGTCCGCTTCAAGCGCGTGCGCTGACGAGTCTGCTTGGCCGCGCCTATCCGGCCGATCACTGAGCTTGCAGCCTTCGCCCACCTTTGCTCGGAGACAAGACGCCCTAGATCGCTTGGTGGAACAAGGGCCGGACGGGCTGGCGCGCGTCAAGGGGACGCCCGGCGGGCGTCTCGCGCAGCGACGGCGAAGCCGCCCTTGACCCGCGCCATCCCGCCCGGCAGAGGCTCTCCGAGCGCTCCAGGGCGAGCACCGACCGTTCCGGTCCTGGCTCCCGCAGGTTGGGGGGCAAGGCGGTTGCCGGAGGGGGCGCGGCTAGCGCTTGCAAGCGGGCGCCCCGCAATTGGGACAACGCGCGGTGCGCAGCTCTTCCCTCGTCGCCTTGAAGAGGTCGTAGCCGTCGCCTTGCTGATGGATCATGACGCGCAGCGCCACCCCGAGACGATCGATCTCCGCGTCGAGCGCCAGCCACTCAGCGCAGCGCGCCACGGCGGGGTCCGTAAGCGCGCCGCCGCCGGCGCCACTGACCCCAGGCGCAGCGCTGGCGGCGGCGATCACGACGCGTCGTGAGATGGCCAATGGCCCCTTGTCGTCAGACATTGGGGATGCTCCGCATCGGATAGGTTGGATGGGGGCGGACGCCTTAGATCAAATCGACCGTGCGCGACCGTGGTGTTCCAGCGAAACCTCGTCGCAAGAGTGCGGCCGGCGCCGTCGCCTCGTGGGACAACGCGGCGGGTCACTTTCCACCGGAGAGGGCGGCGAGATCTTGGATGGCGCGGGTGATCAACCCGTGCGCTTCGGGATGGTCTTCCACGAAGATCAGGCGCGCGGCCACCGACAGATTGGCGATGATCGCTTCAGCGCTTTTGGCCGGCTTTGGCCGCAAGGCCTTGAGACGCGCGCGTCCTTCGACCTCCAGCACATCGAGCCGCGCGTCGACCTCGGCGAGCCTGGCGCCTTCGGGGATTTTGGCCCGCTGGCTGGCCGTGAGCTTGTGCCAATTGTGCTTGGTCATCAGCCAACCTTCGAGCCTGCCCCATTCGAGCTGAAGGTGGCGCTGCTCGGCGTCCACGCTCAGCCAGCGTCGGCAGACTTCAACGGATCGATCTACGGAGGCGGCAACTCGTTTCGGTAGGGGCGTCAATGGGGTCGACGCTACTCCCGTGAGCATGCTCCGGCGGGAGACCTGAGAGTGGCCTTCATCGTCAATCCGGGCGGCTCGAGAACTCCGAACGTACATGGTTGCCTCCATAACCGATATCGCTTATACATAAGCGATATCGGTTATGTCAATTTTCCAACGATGGCCGCAGTGATTGGGTTGGAAGGCGCTTCGTCACCCGATAGGCATGAGCCTATGGGACGCCCCGCGCTTGGACTGAAGCAGACCACGGTTAGGTTGCCGGTGGAAACCGTGCGACGTATCGAGGCGCTGCTCGGCCCTCACCAGCTCGCCGCCTTCATTCGCGAAGCAGTAGAAAACGAACTGCGGCGGCGCGAGGAGCGCAGCTAGTCAAACAGCTCAGGTGAACCGCTTGGTAGGGGGCATGAGCCCCCTTAAGCTACGGCCTCACCTTCGCTAACGGTGCCCAGAGCCTGTCTTAGTTCCCCAGAGTACGCTCTGGTCCCGCAAGGCCTTGCCGCGCACGGCGAGCGCTCCAATTCTGGCTCATCGAATGCCTTCAGATCTCAATCTGCGGAGCTTTAAACGATGGCCGATCCCGACCGCATCGTTCGCCTCAAGACCGTGCTCGCGCGCACCGGTGATCCTCCCCCGAGAAAGTGGACGGGGTTAAGCCGCTCTGCGTTCCATTTCGGCGGGGCTGATATAGCCCAGAGCCGAATGCAGGCGACGTGAAT
>NCDQ01000414.1 GCA_002280275.1 Caulobacter vibrioides
ATCGCCACGACCAAGAGCTGGTTCGGCGGCGGCGGGGATCTCACCCCCCTGCTCGGCTACCAGCGTCAGCAGGACTTCCCGGACGCCATCGACTTCCACGCCGCCTACAAGCGGGCTTGCGACAAGTACGATCCGGAATGGCACCCCAAGTACAAGGCCTGGTGCGACGAGTACTTCTTCCTGCCGCACCGCAACGAGCCGCGCGGCATCGGCGGCATCTTCTACGACCATCACGACAGCGGCGACTGGGCGCGCGACTTCGCCTTCACCCAGGACGTGGGGCGGGCCTTCCTGGAGGTCTATCCGACCCTGGTGCGCCGCCGCATGGGCGAGGCCTGGACGGCTGACGAGCGCGAGCAGCAGCTGGTCCAGCGCGGGCGGTATGTCGAGTTCAACCTGCTCTACGACCGCGGCACGATGTTTGGCCTGAAGACCGGCGGCAACGTCGAGTCGATCCTCAGCTCCATGCCGCCGGCGGTGAAGTGGCCCTAAAGGCCGCCTCCCCCAGCTCTAGGCCGCTCTGCGGCGCACGTCCTCGCTCAGCGAGAAGGCCTGGACCAGACTCATCAGGTCCGATGCTTCGCGCGTGAGGCTGTGGCTGGCCGCTGTGGTCTCCTCGACCATCGCGGCGTTCTGTTGGGTGACCTGGTCCATCTGGGCGACGGCGCTGTTGATCTGGCCAAGGCCGGCGGCTTGCTCCTGGGCCGCCATCGCGATGTCGTTGACCAGGGCTTCGATCCCGCTGAACTCGTCGACAACCGCGCCCAGCGCCTTTCCGACCCGTCCCACGAGGCCAACGCCGCTTTCCACGCTGGAGGACGCCTCCGCGATCAGGGCCTTGATCTCCTTGGCCGCGTCAGCCGAGCGCTGGGCCAAGCCGCGGACTTCCATTGCGACGACCGCGAAGCCGCGGCCCGCCTCGCCGGCGCGGGCGGCCTCGACCCCGGCGTTCAGCGCCAGCAGGTTGGTCTGGAAGGCGATCTCGTCGATCACCCCGATGATCTGGTTGATCTGACGCGACGAGGTGTCGATCCGTTCCATGGCCGCGATCGCCTCGCCGGCCAGATCGGCCGACTGCGCGACGGAAGATCGGCTGCGGGACGTCGACTGTTGAGCGATCGCGGCGCGCTCGGCGCTCTGGCGGATCGTCGAGGTGACTTCCTGCAGCGCCGCAGCGGTCTCCTCGAGACTGGCGGCCTGCTGCTCGGTCCGGCGGGATAGGTCGTCGGCCGCCGAGGAAATCTCTCCCGCGCCGCCGCCGACCGAGCCCGCCATCGCGATCACCTTCGCCAGGGTGGTTTCCAGAGCCCGCACCGAAGCATTGAAGTTAACCCGCAGGTCCTCGAACTCGGGCGGGAACGGCTCGTCGATGCGCTGGTTCAACTCGCCGCGCGCCAAGCCGCTCAGGCCACGGTCTAGAGCCGAGACGACCTGGTCACGTGCCCGGGACTCGGCCTGGGCCTGGGTCGCCTGGCGCTGCTGAGCGTCCATCGCCTGCGCGTCCGCCGCCACCTGCTGTTCGCGGGCGGCCCGGCGCTCCAGAACCGCGGCTCGGAATACGCCCACGGAGCGGGCCATGTCCCCGAGCTCATCGTGACGCCCTTGGTAGGGCACGTCCTTGTTGTAGTCGCCGTTCGCCAGCGAGCCCATGTAGCCGGTCATGCCCAGCAGAGGCGTGACCACCTTCTTTCGCAAGATCCAGACCCCGCCGGCGGCCACGACCAGCATGAGCACGGTGGCCAAGCCCACAGCGATGAAGATCCGACGCGACTGCGCCTCGGCCCCACGAATCTCCGCCTCGGACAACCCAATCGCCAGCGGGGTGAGCTTATCGACAACTTTCCGGTGAGCCAGGTACGAGACGGTCATCGCATTGAGACCCGCATTCATCGCCGCGACATCGCCGGCGCGAAGAGCGGGCCTAAATTGCTTGTCGGTGGTGTCCCAGAACGCTCTGACATGCACGTCTGAGGCTGCAAGGGCCTCCTTGATCTCGGGGGTCAAGGGCCGCGTCGCCCAATGGGCGCGCCGGTCTTCATAGCTGGTCTTCAACACCTCGATATGGCCGTCCAGCTCGGTGGCCTTATCCAGCTCGTAAGGGCCCCGGTGCGCCGTCAGGAGCGCTTCAACGATGAACAGCGGCGGCGGCAGAATGTCGGCGACCAAGGCGTCGGCTTCGATCTGCCGGTCCGAGACCGGCCCGCCGACGCGCAGGGTCATCAAGGCATAGGTGGCCGCCCCCGTCGCCAAGGCGAAGGCCGCGATCAAGGCGATCGCGAACAGGTTCAAGGTGCCTGAGATCCGTAGTGACATCGTTTGCATTGTCTCCCTGCGGCAAAATGCAGCGGGCCTCTTAACGGAAGGAAAACGCTGATTTCGTCGCTACTCAGATTGCGTACCGACGTTATCGACAACGCGATCACCAACGAAAAAGGCCCGGGATCGCTCCCGGGCCCTTCCGTCGTCATTCAGGCCAGATGGCCTATTCGGCGTCCGAAAGCGCGATCTCGGCCGGCAAC